>CANRKZ010000054.1 GCA_947631335.1 uncultured Clostridia bacterium | reverse complement strand
TGGAGCGGGTAGCGGGAATCGAACCCGCGCTATCAGGTCGGAAGCATGACATTCTACCACTAAATTATACCCGCATATTTAATATTGGTGGAGATGAGGAGAGTCGAACTCCTGTCCATAACACTTTCCACATAAACTTCTACAAGTTTAGTTTATCTTTTAAATTCATTATTATTTCTCCGACAAACAGGATAAATAATAATATAGCTCTTTGAAATACCCACTACTTTAAAAGCAAAAGTAGCTTTGTTTCCCACTATTTATGACACTTTATTATAATAGGTGGGACCATTATAATAAAGCGTAGCTACAACTTAGGCAGCTAATGCTAATTCTCTATTATCAGCGTTTATTTTATTTTTTCGTTTTTTAAAGTGGCCAACGAAAATCCACTACTTGCTATCTATATTTCTAGTGTAATGTCGAAACCATTACATCCCCATATACTTATTTATTATACTATACTTTTTTCAATTTATCAATGTTTTGGGAAATTTATTATGCAAATAAAAAATATATATCTAATAAGAAAGATGTTTTGAATGAAAGAAATAGAAAACTTATAAAAAAGCTGGAATAAACAAAACACAAAATGAATAAGATACTATGTGAAATTTCTGTGAAAAAATAAAAAAAAGTATTGACAATCTGATTAAAAGGGTATACAGTATTAGCAGTCACTTGAATAGAGTGCTAAAAACTTAAGGAGGTAATGTAAAATGATTAAACCATTAGGAAACAGAGTATTAGTTAAAATGAAAGAAGGCGAAGAAACAACTAAAAGTGGAATTATATTAGCAGGAGCAGCGCAAGAAAAACCACAAATAGCACAAGTAATTGAAGTAGGACCAGGTAAAGAAGTAGATGGAAAAATAGAAACTATGGTAGTAAAAAAAGGCGATAATATTATTATTAGTGAATACGCAGGAACAAAAGTAAAATACGAAGGAGAAGAATATATAATAATAAAACAAGATGATATTTTAGCAGTTGTTATATAAAATGAAAATATAATTATTAGAATAGGGAAAAGGAAGCAAAATAAAATTCCAGTAAATCCCAAAAGAAAGGAAGGATAAAAATGGCAAAGCAAATTAAATTTGGAGAGGATGCAAGAAAATCTTTATTAGAAGGTGTGAATAAATTAGCAGATACAGTTAAAGTTACATTAGGACCAAAAGGAAGAAATGTAGTTTTAGATAAAAGTTTTGGAGCACCATTAATTACCAATGATGGTGTAACAATAGCAAAGGAAATTGAATTAGAAGATAAATTTGAAAATATGGGAGCTCGTTTAGTAAAAGAGGTCTCTACTAAAACAAATGATGTAGCAGGAGATGGAACAACAACAGCAACTGTTTTGGCACAAAGTATGATTAAAGAAGGAGTAAGAAACGTAGCAGCAGGTAGTGATCCAATGGCAATAAAAAGAGGAATTGATAAAGCAGTAAATACAGCAGTAGATGGATTAAAGGAGATTAGTTCACAGGTAAATGGAAAAAAAGATATTGCAAGAGTTGCAAGTATTTCAGCGAATAATGAAGAAATTGGAAATTTAATAGCAGATGCTATGGAAAAAGTATCAAAAGATGGTGTCATTACAATCGAGGAATCTAAAACTTCAAACACAGAATTAAATGTAGTAGAAGGTATGCAATTTGATAAAGGATATCTATCACCATATATGGCAACTGACACAGAAAAGATGGAAGCAGTTTTAGATAATCCATATATCTTAATAACAGATAAAAAAATAACCAATATTCAAGAGATATTACCTTTATTAGAAGCTTTAATGCAAGAGTCAGGAAAATTATTAATTATTTGTGATGATATGGAAGGAGAAGCTTTATCTACTTTGATTTTAAATAAATTAAGAGGAGTTCTAAATGTAGTAGCAGTCAAAGCTCCAGGATTTGGAGATAAAAGAAAAGCTATGTTAGAAGATATTAGTATTCTTACAGGAGGAGAAGTTATTACATCAGATTTAGGATTAGAACTAAAAGATACAACAATTGAACAATTAGGTAGAGCAAAACAGGTAAAAGTACAAAAAGAGAATACAATTATAGTAGATGGTAGTGGAAATAAAGACAAAATAGCAGAAAGAGTGAACCAATTAAAAGTACAAATTACAGAAACGCAAAGTGAGTATGATAAAGAAGGATTACAAGAGCGTTTAGCAAAAATTGCCGGAGGGGTTGCAGTAATTGGAGTTGGAGCAGCAACAGAAGTGGAAATGAAAGATAAAAAATTAAGAATTGAAGATGCCTTATCTGCAACAAAAGCAGCCGTAGAAGAAGGAATTGTAGCAGGAGGAGGAACTGCATTAATTAATGTTATTCCAAAAGTAATAAAACTAGTAGATTCTCTAGAAGGTGGAGAAAAATTAGGAGCAGAAATTGTCCTAACAGCTTTAGAAGAACCTGTGAAACAAATTGCAAGAAATAGTGGTTTAGAACCTGCAGTTATTGTAGACAAAGTAAAAAGTTCAGAAGTAGGAATTGGATTTGATGCAGCAACTGAAAAATATGTAGATATGAAAAAAACTGGAATTGTAGATCCAACAAAAGTAACAAGAAGTGCACTTCAAAATGCAGCATCAATTGCTTCTATGGTACTTACAACAGAAAGTTTAGTAACAGATGTGCCAGAACCAAAAGCATGCAACGGAAACCATGAAGGTGGAATGCCAGCAGGAATGGATGGAATGTATTAAAACAAAAACAATAAAAGCTTATCAAAAAGTGAAGTGGTAAAATGAAAGTAGACACAAAAAGTCTGCTTTCATTTTTTTCATTGTGTTAAAATAAATTCAAAGGAG
>CANRKZ010000053.1 GCA_947631335.1 uncultured Clostridia bacterium | reverse complement strand
ATTTGCTCTGCATTACCATGATCTGCTGTAATTAACATATTTCCTTGTTTTTCTTCTACTAATTTTACTACTTTTCCAACACATTCATCCACTGCTTCTACTGCTTTAATTGCTGCTGTTAAACTTCCCGTATGTCCCACCATATCTGTATTTGCATAATTTAGAATAATAGCATCATATTGATCCGATTTTATTGCTTGTAATACCTTATCAGTTACTTTATAAGCACTCATTTCTGGTTTCATATCATAAGTCTCTACTTTAGGAGATGGTACTAGAATTCTATCTTCTCCTTCATATTGTTTTTCTTCTCCTCCATTAAAAAAGAAGGTAACATGTGCATATTTTTCAGTTTCAGCAATTCTAAGTTGCGTATATCCTTTATTGCTAATATATTCTCCAAATGTATTTTTTAGTGGTTCTTTTTTAAACGCAATATGAACATTTGGCATTGTTTCATCATAACTTGTAAAACATACATAATATAAGTTTAAATCTTTCTTCGTTTCAAATCCATCAAAATTTGGATCTACTAATGCTCTTGTTATTTCTCTTGCTCGATCTGGTCTAAAGTTAAAGAAGATAACAGAATCATTTTTTCCAATCGTAGCTATTGGTTCTTCTCCATTACAAATTAATGTTGGTTCTACGAATTCATCAAATACTTCTTTTTGATAAGAATCTTCAATTGCTTTTATAACACTTCCTTTTTTGTTGCCTTCGCCTTTTACAATTGCATCATAACATTTTTGAACTCTTTCCCATCTTTTATCTCGATCCATACTATAAAATCTTCCCGATATGCTTGCAATTTTTCCAATCTCTTTTTTGTTCATTTTTTCTTGCAATTTAAGTACATAACTTTCAGCAGATGCTGGTGGTGTATCTCTTCCATCTAAAAAACAATGAACATATACATCTTCAAAATCTCTTCTTTTTGCCATCTCTAATAATCCATATAAATGGCGTATATGACTATGAACGCCTCCATCTGATACGAGTCCTAATATGTGTAATTTTGAATGATTTTTTTTACAATTTTCTATTGCTGCTATAAATTCTGGGTTTGTAAAGAATTCTCCATCTTCAATTGATTTTGTAATTCTTGTTAACTCTTGATAAACAATTCTTCCTGCTCCAATGTTAGTATGTCCTACTTCTGAATTTCCCATTTGTCCTTCTGGTAATCCTACGTACAATCCACTTGTATTGATCTCTACATTTGGGTATTTTTTCATTAGTTTATCTATATTAGGTGTTTTGGCTAATTCAATTGCATTTCCATCTTTATTTGGATTATCTCCAAACCCATCTAATATCATTAGCATTGTTAATTTATCTTTCATTCTTTACCATCCTCTTTATTTATTGTAATTTACTATTTTACTAAATTCGTCTGACTTTAGACTTGCACCTCCTACTAATCCTCCATCGATGTCAGACATTTCAAATAGTTCTTTTGCATTTGAGCTTTTTACACTTCCACCATACTGTATTATAACTCTATTTGCTACCTCTTGTCCATAGATTTGAGCAATTTTGTTTCTAATTTCCTTAATTGAGTTATTAGCATCTTCACTTGTTGCAGTTTTTCCTGTTCCTATTGCCCAAATTGGTTCATAAGCAATAATTGTATTCTCTACTTGTTCGTTTGTTAATCCTTCTAATGCCAATTCTGTTTGTTTTGTTATTTTTTCTACTGTCTTTCCTGTTTCTCTTTCTTCTAATGTTTCTCCCACACATATAATTGGTTTTAGTCCATTGTTAAAAGCTGCTTTTATTTTTTTATTTACTGTTTCATCTGTTTCATTAAAGTATTGTCTTCTTTCTGAATGTCCTATAATAACATATTCTACATTAATTGCTTTTAGCATTTGTCCTGAAACTTCTCCTGTATATGCACCTTTTTCTTCAAAATGCATATTTTGTGCTCCTATCTTTATATTGGTTCCTTGTACGGTTAACAATGCATAAAATAAGTCTGTATATGGTACACACAATATAACTTCATTTTCTGTGTCTTTAACAAGTGGTGTTAGGTCCTCTATAAATTTTATTGCTTCATTTGGAAGCATATTCATTTTCCAGTTTCCTGCAATTACTTTTTTTCTCATAAACAAAATCTCCTTATCTATTATAATCTATTCTGATATTCCTATACTTATCCTTACTTTTATTTTCTTTTACTTGTTTCATATAGTAAAAAATCTTATTTATCTAGTAAACATTCAATTCCTGGCAACTTTTTACCTTCTAAAAATTCTAAGGATGCTCCTCCTCCTGTTGAAATATGTGTCATTTTATCTTCTAGCCCTGCTTTTTTTACAGCTGCTGCTGAATCTCCACCACCAATAATGGTTGTTGCATTAATTTGAGCAAGCGCTTTTGCAACTGAATTGGTTCCGATTGCAAATTGTTCAAATTCAAACAATCCTACTGGTCCATTCCATACTACTGTTTTTGCATTTTTTAACTCTTCTGTAAACATTTTTATTGTTTCTTCTCCAATATCAAAACCTTCCCAACCATCTGGTATTTCTGTCCAAGCTACTGTTTTACTTTCTGTATCTGGTTTAAATTCTTTTCCTATTTTTGTATCAATCGGAAGAATTAATTTAACACCTTTTTGTTTTGCTTTTTCCATTAATTCTTTGGCTAAGTCTAATTTATCTAGCTCGCAAATAGAATTTCCCACACCATATCCTTGTGCCTTAAAGAAAGTATATGCCATTCCTCCACCGATCATTAGGGTATCTACTTTTTCTAGCAAGCTATCAATGACTCCTATTTTATCAGAAACTTTTGCTCCACCTAAGATAGCCACAAAAGGTCTTTCTGGATTGTTTAAGGCATTTCCTAAAAATTTTAACTCTTTTTCAATTAAGAATCCTGATACTGCTGGTAAATATGCTGCTACACCTGCTGTAGAAGCATGTGCTCTATGGGCTGCTCCAAAGGCATCATTTATATAGATTTCTGCCATACTAGCCAACTTTTTAGCAAATTCAGGATCATTATCTGTTTCTTCCCTATGAAATCTTACATTTTCTAGTAACATGACTTGACCTAATTTTAAATTAGCTGCTTTTGCCATAGCATCTTCTCCTATGACATCTTTTGCCATAATCACTTCTTTATCTAATAACTTTGATAATTCTTTTGCTACTGGAACTAAAGAAAATTCTGACTTGAATTCTCCCTTTGGTCTTCCTAAATGTGAACATAAAATAACAGCACAATTATTTTGTAATAAATATTGAATTGTTGGCAAAGCTGCTATTATTCTTGTGTTATCAGTAATATTTCTTTCTTCATCCATTGGCACATTAAAGTCACAACGAACTAAAACTTTCTTTTCTTTTAAATCCATATCTCTAACTGTTTTTTTACTCATTTTCTAATTCCCCCTTTAATTGTCTTACATTTAGTATTTACCTATTTTACTATTTTATTAAGACATATTCATTCTATATCAAAAAAGAACACTTTTCAAGTGTTCTTTACTATTTTTATATTATATTA
>CANRKZ010000052.1 GCA_947631335.1 uncultured Clostridia bacterium | reverse complement strand
GAAAAAGAAGTAATCCCAGCATTAATGAAAAAATTTGAATATAAATCAGTTATGCAAGTTCCAAAACTTGATAAAATTGTTATTAATATAGGATTAGGAGATTTAAAAGAAAATCCTAAAGCTTTAGAAAATGCTATGAATGACCTAACAATTATCACAGGTCAAAGACCAGTAGTAACAAAAGCTAAGAAATCAATTGCAGCATTTAAATTAAGAGAAGGTGTAAACATTGGATGCAAAGTAACATTAAGAGCAGATAAAATGTATGATTTTGCATATAAATTATTCAATGTGGCATTACCAAGAGTAAGAGATTTTAGAGGAGTTTCAAGTAATTCTTTTGATGGTAGAGGAAATTATTCTATGGGAGTCAAAGAACAATTAATATTCCCTGAAATTGAATATGATAAGGTTGATAAATTAAGAGGTATGGACATTATCTTTGTTACAACAGCAGGAAAAGATGAAGAAGCTAAAGAATTATTAAAATTATTAGGAATGCCTTTTAAAAATTAAGTTAGATATGCCAAAAATAAGGAAGCGATAGATAACTTAGAGATTCATTGAATATAAGTTATGAAAGGAGAAAAAAATGGCTAAGAAATCAATGAAAATAAAACAAGCTAGACCACAAAAATATAAGACTAGAGAATACAATAGGTGTAAATTATGTGGTAGACCACATGCATACATTAGAAAATATGGAATATGCCGTGTATGTTTTAGAAAATTAGCTCATCAAGGAGAGATTCCTGGGGTAAAAAAAGCTAGCTGGTAATCTGAGACTGTTTAGCTTTAGCTATAACAGAATCAATTGTTAATGAAAAACATTAACTTCATATATATAATAGAAAAAAGGAGGTAAGTAATTAATGAACATTACAGATCCAATAGCAGATATGTTAACAAGAATTAGAAACGCAAATAGTTCAAAACATAAGACAGTTGATATTCCAACTTCAAATATGAAACTTGGAATCGCTGAAATATTATTTAAAGAAGGATATATAAAGGCTTTTGAAGAAATAAATAATAATGTGCAAGGAATTATAAGAATTACTCTAAAATATGATGAAAAAGGTACAAGAGTAATTGATGGTTTAAAAAGGATTAGTAAGCCAGGATTAAGAGTATATGCTTCAAAAGACGAATTACCAAAAGTACTAAATGGATTAGGAATTGCTATTATTTCTACATCAAAAGGATTAAAAACAGATAAAGAAGCAAGAGAATTAGGTATTGGTGGAGAAGTTTTAGCTTATATTTGGTAAATAAATTATCTATAAAGAAGCAATAATCTAAGTAAAAAAAGATTGTAAATATTTGTAAGAAATTATATGCAAACATTAAGAAAAGGAGGAAAAACTAACATGTCAAGAATAGGAAATAAACCTATTACAGTACCTGCAGAGGTTCAAGTGAAAATAGATGGGCAAAAAATTACTGTAACAGGACCAAAAGGAACATTAGAAAGAGAAATACATAAAAATATTTCTATTGAAATGAAAGAAAATACAATTAAAGTTACAAGAATAGATGATGAACCATCAAATAGAAGTCTACATGGATTGACAAGAACTTTAATTAATAATATGATTATTGGTGTAACGAATGAATATAGTAAAGAATTACAGATTAATGGAGTTGGGTACAGAGTTGCAAAACAAGGTAATAACTTAAATTTAACACTTGGATATTCACATCCAGTAATCTTTGAAGCACCAACTGGAATTTCTTTTGATGTTCCAAATCCTAACACAATTATAGTTAAAGGAATTGATAAGGAATTAGTTGGTCAAACAGCAGCAGTAATTAGAACAAAAAGACCACCAGAGGTATATAGAGGTAAAGGTATTAAATATGCTGATGAAGTTATTAGACGTAAAGAAGGAAAAACAGGAAAGTAAGATAGCTGTTAATTTGAAATAATCAAATGTTACAGATATCCGATACAACTTGAATAAAAAATGTTGTATTACTTATAAATTAAACCTTAAAAACATAAAAGTTTTGAGAAAGGAGAAATAAAAATGGTTAAAAAGACAGATAGAAAGATGGAAAGAACGAGAAGACATATTAGAGTTAGAAGAAAAATATCTGGAACAGCTGAAAGACCAAGATTATGTGTGTATAGAAGTAACACAAACTTATATGTACAAATAATTGATGATGTTGCAGGAAATACATTAGTTGCGGCTTCAACATTAGATAAGGAAGTTAAGACTAAGTATGCCAATAAAGAAGCAGCTAAAGAATTAGGTCTATTAATAGCCAAAAAAGCTGCAGCTAAGAATATAAAAACAGTAGTTTTTGACCGTGGTGGGTATATATATCATGGAGTAGTAAAAGAATTAGCAGAAGCTGCAAGAGAAGGCGGACTAGAATTTTAGAGGCTGTATGAAGTGATAGAATTCACAGAAACTAGAAGTAAATGGGCAAGCAATTGTATAGATATTAATAAGTAAGGAGGAAAAACTAAAACCTATGGAAGAAAAAAATGAATTAAAAGAAAAAGTTGTTGCTATTAACAGAGTTGCTAAGGTTGTTAAAGGTGGTAGAACTTTTAGATTTAGTGCTGTAGTAGTTGTTGGTGACGAAAATGGTCATGTAGGTGTTGGAAATGGCAAAGCAGCTGAAGTTCCAGATGCGATAAAAAAAGCAATTCAAGAAGCTAAAAAGAATTTAGTGGAAGTGCCAATTATTGAAACAACAGTACCTCATGAATATATTGGAACTTTTGGAAGTGCAAAAGTAATGTTAAAACCAGCAGCAATTGGTACAGGAGTTATTGCTGGAGGAAGCGTTAGACCAGTATTAGAATTAGCAGGATACAAGAATATAAGAACAAAAGTAATTGGAACGAATAATCCAAGAAACGTTGTTTATGCTACAATTGAAGGGTTAAAATCAATGCAAACAATTGAACAAGTAGCCAAAAAAAGAGGAAAAAAAGTAGAAGATATTTTATAATTTAAAAATACAAAAAGGGGAAAATAAAATTTACCCAGTTATTAATTAAAGGAGGTGCAAGGCATAAATGAAACTAAACGAATTAAAACCAGCTACAAAAAAAGTAAATAGAAATAGAGTAGGTCGTGGTATGGCTTCTGGAAATGGAAAAACTTCAGGAAGAGGACATAAAGGACAAAAAGCAAGAAGCGGAGGAGGAGTTAGAAGAGGATTCGAAGGTGGTCAAACACCATTATATAGAAGATTACCAAAAAGAGGATTTACCAACATTCATGCTAACACATATACAGAAGTAACACTAAAAATGTTAAATCAAACTAAAAATACAGAGGTTACAGCTGAAAGTTTATTAGAAGAAGGAATTATTGGAAAAATTAATGATGGAATAGTGATTTTAGCAACAGGTAAATTAGATAAGAAATTAAATATTAAAGCGAAAAGATTTACAGCGAAAGCAAAAGAACAAATTGAAGCTTTAGGTGGAAAGGCTGAGGTGATTTAATTGTTTAAAACAATCAAAAATGCATTGAAGACACCTGATGTTAGAAGAAGATTATTATATACATTAATATTAATAATAGTGTTTAGGTTAGGATGTTATATAACACTACCAGGAGTAAATAGTATAGCATTAAATCAAGCTATGCAAAATACAAATGGAATAGCGGGACTAATAGATATGATTTCAGGAGGAGCTTTTTCTAGATTTTCTCTTTTTGCAATGTCAATTAGCCCTTACATAACAGCTTCTATTGTAATTCAATTATTAGGAATGATTATTCCATCTTTAGAAAGATTAACAAAAGAAGGTGGAGAAGAAGGAAGAAAGAAGATAAATCGATACACAAAAATATTAACAATTGTTCTTGCTTTAGTAGAAGGAATGGGTATTTATTTATCTTATAAATCATCTGGAATATTTGTAGACAATAGTTTTTTAACAGGTACACTAGTAGTAACAGGTTTAGTGGCTGGAACAGCAATATTAATGTGGCTAGGTGAACAAATTACTAGTAAAGGAATTGGGAACGGAATATCTTTATTAATTTTTATTGGTATTATATCTCGACTACCAAGTGGAGTAACAACATTGTGGAATTTAATAATAACAAATTCAGAATTTAGTACAATAGGATTATTAACGGCAATAGGAATTGTAGTAGGGGCTATTATTTTAGTAGCTGGAGTTGTATTTGTACAACAAGCTGAGAGAAGGGTTCCTGTACAATATTCTAAAAAAGTAGTTGGAAGAAAAATGGTAGGAGCGCAAAGTACACATATTCCTTTAAAACTTGCGATGGCAGGTGTTATGCCAGTAATTTTTGCCTCATCATTTATGACATTTCCAGCTATGATTATTCAAATTTTTGTACAAGATATAGCAAATCAAACTGGATTTTTAGCAGGGTTATATAAATTTTCGATTGCTACATCAACATCTAATGTAGGAATTGGATATTCAATAGCCAATGCACTTGTGTATTTACTACTAATTGTAGGATTTACGTTTTTCTATACGTATGCTACTTTTAATCCAGCAGAAGTATCTAATAATATTAAGAAAAATGGAGGATTTATTCCTGGAATAAGAGCTGGAAAACCAACAACAGAATACTTATCATCTATTATATCTAAGTTGACATGGTTTGGAGGATTTTTCCTAGCATTAATAGCAATCATACCAATGTTATTGAGGTTTACAAACTTAAATATAGCGTTTGGTGGTACATCTATTTTAATTGTTGTAGGTGTTGCACTAGAAACGGTTCAACAATTAGAATCTCAATTAGCAATGAGACATTATAAAGGATTTTTAGAGTAAAAAAATAAAGAAGGAAAGGCAAGAAAAAAGATTGCCTTTCCAAATTGATGTATTTATAGCAATAATTTTTATCATGTTTATTCAAAAATAAATATGATAAAGATTATTGAATGCGTTTCTATAGCATAGTAATCTCAAAATAAAAGAGAGGAAGTGTTTATATGGTAATTATAATGTTAGGAGCACAAGGAACAGGAAAGGGAACGGTAGCAGGAATTATAAGTGAAAATACCGAATTGGTACAATTATCAACAGGAGATATTTTTAGAAAGAATATTAAGGAAGAAACAAAATTGGGAATAGAGGCTAATAAATATATAGCAAAAGGAAATCTAGTACCAGATGATATAACTGTACCGATGGTAGTAGGATATTTAGATTCTGATATAGCTAAAAATGGAGTTATATTAGATGGCTTTCCACGTAATTTAGCACAAGCAGAAAAACTGGATAAAATATTAGAAGAAAGAGGAAAAAAAGTTGATTTAGTTGTCAATTTGACAACGCCAAGGGAGGAAATTATTGATAGAATCTTAACAAGAAGAGTATGCTCAAATCAACAATGTAAGGCAACTTATAATTTGAAAATGCATCCACCAATTAAAGAGGGGATATGTGACAAATGTGGTTCTAAATTAATTCAAAGAGAAGATGATAGTAATGAAGAAGCTATTCAGAAAAGATTGGAAATCTACGAGAATGAAACTGCACCTCTAGTAGAGTATTATAGAAAAAAAGGTGTTTTAAGAACAGAAGAAGTTAGCGTAAAAATAAACAGATTAGGAAAACAAGTGGCCTTTGATATTATTAAGGATATTAAAGACAAATAGTTTGAAAGGAAGGTTCAAAAATGGTAACAATAAAATCAAAAAAAGAAATTGAATGGATGAAAGAAGTATGCAAAGTTGTTGCTATTTTATATGATACATTAGAAAAAGAAATAAGACCAGGAATGTCGACTTGGGAGGTAGATCAAAAAGCTGAAAAAATAATTAAAAGTTTAGGAGCAATTCCAGCAGAAAAAGGATATAATGTAGGAATAAAAGGTATACCGCCATATCCGGCATCAACTTGTATTTCTATCAATGATGAAGTAATACATGGAATTCCCTCAAAGCATAAAATAATTAAAGAAGGAGACATCGTCAGCATTGATACAGTAGCTTTAAAGAATGGGTTTAATGGAGATGCAGCAAGAACTTTTATGGTAGGAAACGTATCAAAAGGAGCTAGAAGATTAGTAGAAACAACAAAACAAGCATTTTTTAAAGGAATTGAATATGCTAAACCAGGATATCGAGTTGGAGATATATGTCATGCCATAGGAGAATATGTACATTCACAAGGATATTCTGTTGTAAGAGAATTTCAAGGACATGGAATAGGAAGACAAATGCATGAAGATCCTGGAATACCAAATTACGGAAAGGCTGGAAAAGGAATTAGATTAGAACCAGGCATGACTTTAGCTGTTGAACCTATGGTGATTCAAGGAAAACCAAATATTCTAGAACTAGATGATGGATGGACAATTATAACAGAAGATGGAAGTTTAGCAGCACATTATGAAAATACAATTTTAATTACAGAAAAAGAGCCAGAAATATTGACAATACTTTAAGTATGATGTATAATATAATAGTTATTATGCACAATTAGAAAAAATTGTATAATTATAATAAAACCTTTAATAGGAGGGGAAAAAGTGGCAAAAGAAGATGTTATAGAAGTAGAAGGAACTGTAGTGGAAGCACTACCAAATACTAATTTCAAGGTAGAACTTGAAAATGGACATCAAATATTAGCTCATATATCAGGAAAATTAAGAATGAATTATATTAAGATTTTACCTGGTGATAAGGTAAAAGTAGAACTTTCACCTTATGACTTAACAAGAGGAAGAATTACATGGAGAGCAAAATAAAAAATAAAAATAACCCAAATATATATGAATTAGCAAGCCAAGGAGGTGCAAATAAATGAAAGTAAGACCATCAGTAAAAAAAATGTGTGACAAATGTAAAGTAATAAAAAGAAAAGGGGTAATTAGAGTTATTTGTGAAAACCCTAAACATAAGCAAAGACAAGGATAGTCTTTAATTTAGTTAATAACACAAATTAGGTAGCGGCTGTGAATTTCTTAAGTAAAAAAGGAATTACATATCAAATTTGTGTTTATATATATGTTTTAAAATACTTAAAGAGGCTAGAGTAAACGCTAGTGCATTTCACCTTTAAGTTATTTTAGGACAAACAAAACAAAAAAATTTGGAGGTGCAAAAAAAATATGGCTCGTATAGCAGGAGTAGATTTACCGAAAGAAAAAAGAGTAGAAATAGGACTAACCTATATTTATGGAATAGGTGTATCGAGTTCTAGAAAAATTCTTGAAAAAGCTGGTGTAAATCCAGATACTAGAATTAAAGATTTAACAGATGAACAGGTTAATGAAATCAGAAAAGTAATGGATGAATCTTATATAGTAGAAGGGGATCTAAGAAGAGAAATAGCATTAAACATTAAAAGACTTACAGAAATTGGATGTTATAGAGGATTAAGACATAGAAGAGGTTTACCAGTAAGAGGTCAAAGAACAAAAACTAATGCTAGAACAAGAAAAGGTCCTAGAAAACTTGTTAGTAAAAGTAAAAAATAAAGAAAATTAAAAAATAGAAATTCAGAATTTAATTTTGGATAGAGGAGGAAAAAGCAAAATGGCTAAAAATGTAACAACAACAAAAAAAGTGGCTAGAAGAAATAGAAAGAACATTGAAAAAGGTGCTGCCCATATTCATTCTAGTTTCAATAATACAATCGTTACAATTACAGACACACAAGGGAATGCAATATCATGGGGAAGTGCTGGAGAACTAGGATATAAAGGTTCTAGAAAGAGCACACCATTTGCTGCAGGACAGGTTGCAGAAACAGCTGCTAAGGCTGCTATGGAACATGGACTAAAGTCTGTTGAAGTATTTGTAAAAGGGCCAGGTTCAGGAAGAGAAGCTGCAATCAGAGCACTTCAAACAGCTGGTTTAGAAATAAGTGCAATTAAAGATGTAACACCAATACCACATAATGGTTGTAGACCACCAAAAAGAAGAAGAGTATAAGATAAAGTTAGTGAAATTATTAAAGATAATAGATGCTTACATATCTTATAAGAGAAAATTGAAAGGAGTATAAAAATGGCAAGATATAAAGATGAACAATGTCGTAGATGCCGTAGAGAAGGACAAAAATTGTTCCTAAAAGGTGAAAGATGTTATTCTGATAAATGTAGTATTTCAAGAAGAAATTATGCACCAGGACAACATGGACAAAAAAGGGCAAAGCTTTCTGAATACGGAACTCAATTAAGAGAAAAGCAAAAAACAAAAGCATATTATGGAGTTGGAGAAAAACAATTTAGAAAGTACTTTGAAATGGCTTCTAATAAAAAAGGTGTAACAGGTGAAAATTTATTACAAATTTTAGAAAGTAGATTAGATAATGTTATATATAGATTAGGATTTGGATTATCAAGAGCCCAAGCAAGACAATTTGTAAATCATGCTCAATTTGAAGTAAATGGTAAGAAAGTAGATATTCCATCTTATTTAGTAAAAGCAGGAGATGTTATTACAGTTAGAGAAAGTAAAAAGGATAATGCTACTATCAAAATAAATGTTGAAGATTCTGCAAAAAGACCAATACCTGCATGGCTTGAAAAAGATAATGAAAAATTAAGTGGTAAAGTAATTAGATTAGCATCTAGAGAAGACATTGATATTCCAATTGAAGAGCATTTAATAGTAGAGCTTTACTCAAAATAATAATTAGAAGTATTAGAAAAGGTTTAATCAAAACTTTTAAATTTTACTTAAAAACCTGTATAGTTTAAAGATCTTGGGAGATAGATTCTCAAATATTAGGAGGTAAAAATGATAGAATTTGAAAAGCCAAATATTGAATGTTTAGAGGTTGATGATACAAATAACTATGCAAAATTTGTATGTGAACCGTTAGAAAGAGGTTATGGAGTAACAATAGGAAATTCTTTAAGAAGAATTTTACTTTCATCACTTCCTGGATGCGCAATTACAAGTGTGAAAATAGATGGAGTATTACATGAATTTTCTGGAATCCCAAATATTGTTGAAGATGTACCAGAAATAATTGTTAATTTAAAAAATGTAAGATTAAAATTTGATGGAAATGAAGAAAAAATTTTAAGAATTGATTTCAAAGAAGAAGGAGAAGTTACGGCAGCTGATATTATAACAGATGGAACAGTAGAAATACTAAATCCCGACTTACATATAGCTACTGTTTCTGAAGGTGGAAAACTAAAAATGGAGATGACAGCTGATAGAGGTAGAGGATATAATTCATCTGATAAAAATAAAAAGGAGAATCAAGATATATCTGTGCTTCCAATTGACTCAATCTATACACCGGTAAAAAAGGTAAATTACCAAGTTGAAAATACAAGAGTAGGACAAATGGTAGATTTTGATAAATTAGTAATAGAAGTTTGGACAGATGGAAGTTTAAAAGCACATGAAGCTTTAAGCTTGGCAGCTAAAGTTATGACCGGACACTTAGATTTATTTATTGATTTATCAGAGGCTACAAAAAACACACAAATTATGATAGAAAAAGAAGAATCAAAAAAAGAAAAAGTCTTAGAAATGTCAATAGAAGAATTAGAATTATCAGTAAGATCATTTAACTGTTTAAAAAGAGCAGGTATTGCTACTGTTGAAGATTTAACGAATCGATCTGAAACAGATATGATGAAAGTAAGAAATCTAGGTAAAAAATCATTTGATGAGGTAACATCAAAATTACATTCATTAGGATTAGATTTTGCAAAAGAAGATGAATAATAAAAGGTAAATCTGTTAAAAAGGGGAAAAGAGATATATTGTCTCTCTAAGAAATTTACCTTATAAAAAGCAGTATCCCCTGACATTAGAAAAGGAAGGTGAATAAATTGGCTACTAATAGAAAATTAGGAAGAGCAACAGATATCAGAAAAGCAATGTTAAAAACATTAACAACAGATCTTATTATGCATGGTAAAATAGAAACAACTTTAGCAAGAGCAAAAGAAGTTAAATCTATTGCAGATAGTTTAATTGCACTTGCAATTAAAGAAAAAGATAACTTTGAAATGGTAGATGTTAAAGTAATAAAAGCTAAATTAGATGCAAAAGGAAATAAAGAAACAGAGTTAGTAAAAAGCAAAAATGGTAAAGAATATTTAAAAGTAGTAAAAGAAGAAAAAACTGAAAAAAGACAAAAAGATAAGCCAACTAGATTAAATGCTAGAAGAAAAATGATGAGAAAATTAAATAAAGTAAAAGATAGCAAAGGTAATAATATAGACTTACCAGCAAAATTATTTAATGAAATAGCTCCAAAATATTCTGATAAAAATGTTGGAGGATATACACGTATTATTAAAGCTGGACCACGTAAAGGAGACGGAGCAGAAGTTGCAATTTTACAACTTATATAAAAAAACCACCTAAATGAAGTGAA
>CANRKZ010000051.1 GCA_947631335.1 uncultured Clostridia bacterium | reverse complement strand
GCACCAAAAGCAGTTCTATTCGAACTGTTTTTTTGTGTGCAAAAAAACAGCAAAAAATATTGACAAATGTTAATGTTTGAAATATAATACAAACAAAAGTTTTTGAATAATAAATATAGTTTTATAAATATTAGTATATGCAGTAGAAACTAAATATTTATAAAAGGATGTGTTGTTATTGAAAGATAATAAAATAGAAACAATTTCAAACCTTTTTGAAGGAAAAGAGATAAGAAGTGTTTGTGATGCAGAAAAAGAAGAATACTATTTTAGTGTAGTGGATGTAATTGGAGCTTTAACAGAAAGTAATATCCCAAGAAACTATTGGAGTGATTTAAAAAGAAAGTTGAAGCAAGAAGGAAGTCAGTTGCACGAAAATATCGTGCAACTGAAAATAAAATCTAAAAAAGTAAGAAAAATTAAGAAAATATCTAACTAAAAGAAGGGAAAAGTAGATGAAAAGAATTATAATTGCAACCAACAATCAAGGAAAATTAAAGGAGATAAAGCAAATTTTAAACGAATATGAGTTATTAACATTAAAAGAGGTAAATTGTGATATAGAAGTTGAAGAGAATCAAAACACTTTTGAGGGAAATTCATTAAAAAAAGCAAAAGAAATATCAAAAGCAATAAAATTACCATGTATAGCAGATGATAGCGGATTATGCATAGATGCATTTAATGGATGGCCGGGAGTGTATACAGCAAGATTTTTAGGTGAGGATGCAACGCCACAACAGAGAAATAATGCAATATTAGAAAAAATGAAGCATTTAAATGGAAATGATAGAAAAGCAAGAGTAAAATGTGTAGTTACTTATTATGACGAGGAAAAAGTACTGGTAGGGAAAGGTGAGATAACAGGAAGGATTGCAGAAGAGTCAAAAGGAGATAATGGATTTGGCTTTGATCCAATATTTGAATTAGACACTGGAAAAACAATGGCAGAATTAACAAAAGAAGAGAAAAATCAGATAAGTCATAGAAAAATAGCACTAGAAAATTTAAAAAAACAATTGACAAATAGCTAGATATATGATAGAATTAAAAACTGTAATCCGCTTAATCAAGGTTTGAAAAGATTAATTAAGTTTAATTACCTTTATTTAAGGATTAGCGAGTATACAAACAAGGAGGTGCATTTTTAATGTACGCAATAATCGAAAGCTGTGGAAAACAATACAAAGTAGCAGAAGGAGATATTGTATTTTTTGAAAAATTAGATGCAGAAGAAGGGAAAAAAGTTACTTTTGATAAAGTGATTTTAGTGTCGGAAGAAGGAAAAGTACAAGTAGGAAATCCTTATGTGAAAGGTGTAAAAGTTGAAGGAAAAGTAATTTCTCATGGTAAAGGAAAGAAAATCATTGTTTTCAAAATGAAACCTAAAAAGAATTATAGAAGAAAACAAGGTCATAGACAACCTTATACAAAAGTAGAAATTACAGGAATTAAAATAGCTGCTAAAAAAACTGAAACAGCTAAAACATCTAAAGCAACTAAGACAGAAGAAGCAGCTAAAACAACAAAAACAGCTACTAAAAAGGCAGAAACAAAGACAACAACTGCCAAAAAAACTACTAAAAAAGTAGAAGCTTAATTTAAATGTAGATTAAAAAAGAGAGAACATAAATAAAAACAAAACCGAAAGGAGTTGAGAAATATGGCTCATAAGAAAGGTCAAGGTAGCAGTCACAACGGTAGAGAGAGTGAGTCTAAAAGACTTGGTGTAAAAAGAGCAGATGGTCAATTTGTTTTAGCTGGAAATATCCTAGTAAGACAAAGAGGAACCAAAGTACATCCGGGGACTAATGTTGGAAAAGGTAGTGATGATACACTATATGCATTAGTAGATGGAACAGTTAAATTTGAAAGAAAGGGTAGAGATAAAAAACAAGTAAGTGTTTACCCGGTAGAAGGATAAAACTAATAAAATAAAAATAGAAAATTGCCAATACGAAATCATAGTAGTATAGGGCAATTTTTCTCGTTTGAAGGCAAAAAATAATTGACTAACTAAATAAATATTGGTAAAATAAAAACAATATAGAACAGAGGTAGAAAAGAAATGAAAAAGTTATTATTTGCTGCATATTCCTTAGACATTGGAGGAATTGAAAAGGCACTAATTACATTAGCTAACTATTTACAGAAAAAAGGATACGAAATAACAATTGTATTAGAAAAAAAACAAGGAATATTTTTAAAAGAATTAGATAAAAACATTAAAATACTTGAATATAGACCAGATGAAAGCAAAAATATATTAAAAAGAAAAATTAAAAATTTAAGAAAACGATTAAAATTTATTGCAAAATATAAAAATAAATTTGATTTTTCTTGTTCATATGCAACCTATTCAAAATCAGCATCTTTTATAGCGAGAACATCTTCAAATAATTCAATTTTATGGGTACATAGTGAATATATGAAGTTATTTAAAGATAATAGGAGAGAATACATTAAATTTTTTAATGAAATTAGTATACGTAAATTCAAAAAGGTAGTGTTTGTCTCAAAAAAAGCAAAAGATATTTTTGTAAATACATTTAAGAGAAGTCATTTAAAAATAAAAAAACTGCAAGACAGAACAGAAGTGATTTACAATTTGATTGACTATAATAAAATAGTAGAACAATCTAAAGAGCAAGTGAAAGATATTAGAAAAGAAAAAATATACACATTTTTGAATGTTGGAAGACATTCTGAAGATGATAAAAGATTAAGCCGTATAATTGAAGTTTCAAGAAAATTAAAAGAGAGAAAATTTGAATTTAGAGTATTGTTTATAGGAGAGGGAAAAGAAACAGAAAATTATAAAGAAATGGTAAAAGAAAATAATTTGCAAAAAGAAATTGTTTTTTTAGGAAAAAAAGAAAATCCATATCCATACTATAAAATTGCAGATAGTTTTTTATTGACCTCTGAATATGAAGGATTTCCAGTAGTATATATAGAATCTATGATATTAGAATTACCTATAATCACTACAAATGTTTCTGACAGTAAACAAATAATTGAAAACAAATATGGTATAGTGGTTGAAAAAAATTTGAATTCAATATATAATGCGATGGAAAGAGCAATAAAAAGTGGAGTAAAATGTAAAGAAAAATTTAATTGTGAAATATATAATAAAGAAATAGAAGATAAAATCATAAAACTAATAAATAAATAAGAAAATAGTTTTATGAGGCTAAGAGAGGAGAAGATATATGGACAAAAGCAAATTTCTATTTTCAATAATTGTACCTGTATATAATACAGAAAAATATGTAAAAAAATGTTTAGAATCAATAGAACAAGCAATTGATAATGATTGTGAAGTTATTATAGTAAATGATGGATCTACAGATCATTCAGAAGAAATTATTATAGATTTTATAAATAGATTACCAGAAAATATGAAATGTAATTTTATTTATACTAAAAAAGAAAATAAAGGTCTAGCTGACACAAAAAATGTTGGAATTGAGATGGCTAGAGGAAAATATATTAGCGTTGTTGATTCAGATGATTATATTAGTAATGATTTTTATATGTTAGCTAGAAAATATATAAACGATTATGATATTATAGTATATGATTTATATGTTATATTTGAGAAAAATAAATCATGGAATTATACATCAAGAGCGTGTAGAGACGATAAAAACAAATATTTAGCAGCGTTATTAAATGGCGCTATGTCGGGTTCTTCTTGTAATAAAATAATAAAAAAAGAACTATATAAAAATTATAAATTCCCAGTAGGAAAACAATATGAAGACACAGCTGTTACACCATTTATATTAACGGATGCCAATAAGATTAAATATATTCCGTATCCATTGTATTATTATTTGCAAAGGGAAAAGTCTATAGTAGCATCTAATACATTAATGTCAGCATTTTATAAAATATGTAATAATATCTCGGATGTTTTAAGGAAAAAAAATAATGATTTAGATAACTATAAAGAAGTAATTAATGAATTTTTTATAGAAAGGATATTAGATATATTTAACCAGGATTTATCTCAAAACAGAAAACAATTTCTAATTAATATTAAAGAATTTGCCCAAAATAATAAAGAGATTATTAATTATATTGTTAACAATAATATAACAAAAGACAACGAGAATCATTATTCTTCTAGAGAGAAAGAAATAGTTAATGATATATTTGTATTATTATCAAAAGAACAATATAAAAATGTAAAAGAGATACTAAATAAAAGAAAATTTGTAAATTATTTAAAAAATATAAAAAGTAGTTTTATAAAATTTATAAAATCGATAGTTAATAGATAAATGTATATAGTTAAAAGGAGGTAGAAATGGTAAAAAAGATACACTACTGCTGGTTTGGAGGTAAAGAACTTCCTCCATCGGTAAAAAAATGCATAGATACATGGAAAAAAAAGTTACCAGATTATGAAATAAAAGAGTGGAATGAAAAAAACTTTAATATCAATAAATATCCATTTGTTAAAGAAGCATATGAAAATAAAAAATGGGCTTTTGTTAGTGATTATGTAAGAATATATGCTTTATACCAAGAAGGAGGAATATATTTTGATACCGATATGAAAGTAATAAAAGATATATCGCATATAGTTGATAAAGATATATTTCTTGGGTATGAAGATAGCGGATATGTAGGAACAGCAGTAATAGGAGTAAAAGAAAAACACAATAAATATATAAAAGAAATCTTAGATTATTACAATGAAATAGATCACTTTAATGCAGAAATAATGTATAATTATGCAAACCCAGTAATAATAACAAAAATTATAAAAAAATATAGTAACTATACAAATGAACAGGGAATACAGGTTTTCGATAATAGTATATATGTGTATCCACGAGACTATTTTTATCCTTTAAGCTATAATTATTCAGAAAAAGTCTACACTCAAAATACTTGCATGATACATTTATTTAATGCAACATGGACAGATAAAGGAGAAAAAAGAGTAATCGGAATATATAGAAAATTTGGCCCTAGACTAGGAAAAGTGCTAAATACACTAATTGATAAGATATTTGGATTTAAAAATAGTATAATACAGAATTTTAAAAAAATATATAATTTTCTGAGAATGAAATATTCTATATATGTAAATAGAACTAAAAGAGTGAATAAAGCAAAAGAAATATTATCTCAAAATAGTGCTGATTATATAACAATATGCCATCCGGAAATGATAGAGTTAAACGAAGGAATTAGTGAGTTGTTTGGTTGCAATATTTTAGAAATAAGGGAAATGCACACTAAAAAGGAAGCAAAACAAATAGCTCAAGCAATTGTTGACTTTGGAAAGAAAATGGTAATATTTAATTATCATACAGATGGCTGGAATATTATCATGTCTGAATTAAAAAAACTAAAAAAAGACATTATCATAAAGGTTTTAATAACTGGTGGAAACTCATTATTATCCTATCAAAATAATAATTGGGAAAATCTTAATACAATATTAGACTTATATAATAAAAAATGTATAGATGAATTAGGATTTTTTAAGAAAAGCTTATATGAATTTTATAAAGAAAAAGGATATAATGCAAAATTAATAAGTAAAATAATCAACATAAAAGATAAAGAAAAATATTTAAATAAAACAGAACAAAAAAATTTGAAAATAGGATTGTATGGTGCATATGATATAGTAGCTAAAAATGTATATAATCAATTAAGTGCTGTTAGCTTATTAGATAATGCGAGTTTAGATTGTTTCCCAATAAGTTATAAAATCTCAATGATGGCTAGAAAATACAACATAAATTTATGTGGTACTTCATTGAGTTTATCTAAAGAAGAATTATATAAAAAAATGGCATGTAATGATATTAACCTATATATTACTTTATTAGATGAATCTAAACTTCTTCCATTAGAAAGCTTAGAATTAGGGACAATTTGTTTAGTGGGGAGCAATTATGAATGTTTTGATAATAGTGATCTAGAAAAATATTTGGTTGTAAATAAGGAAGATAACATTAAAGAAATATATTATAAGATAAATTATGCATTAGAAAACAAAGAAAAGATATTACAAATTTATAATATATGGAAAAAAGAATATATTGAAAAAAGTGAAAAACGTTTAGAAGAATTCCTAAGTATAAAATAATAAGTTATTTAATTTAAGGAGATATTATGGAATTAAATAAGAAAAATGAAATTATAAATAAAGAATTAATCATTGAAAATAACATTTTAATTGAAAATTTGCAAAAAAAGAGGGAAGAAGTGCAAAACTTAAAAAAAGAAAACGAATACTTAAGGAGAAAGTTAGATCAAATAATATATTCGAGAAGTTATAAAGCGGTTCAAAAAATAAAGAAAATAATTAAAAGGGGATAAAAAATTGAACAATAAAGAAAAATCTAAACCTAATGTAGCTATTATAATAGACAAAGAAGGATGGGCATTTTCGAATGCAGCAAAACAACTGAAAAAACATTTATCTAATTATTATAATATAGATATAATACCAATGGATATGTTTGGAGATAATGTAGTAAAATTATTTTTACTTAGTTCAGAATATGATTTGACGTTTTTTATGTGGAGAGGATTAATATCATGGCTTTATAGTAATTTTTCAAAAGATTATATTTTTAAATTAGGTTTTGAACATGAAGAATTTTTAAAAAAATATGTTAAAGAAAATAATATTGTTACAGCAATCTATGATCATTTGTTTTTAAATAGTGAAACTGAACGTACAAATTTTATACTTAATAATGTTAAAGCATATACGGTATGTTCAAAAAAATTAGAAAAGATATATAACGAATATGAAAATAGTAAAAAACCGAGTATGATTATATCAGATGGCGTTGATTTAGAGCTGTTTAGAATATATAATATTGATAAATATAACAATATAGAAAATAGGACTATAAAAATTGGTTGGACAGGTAATAGCCAATTTGCAGATGATAAAGATGATGATTTAAAAGGACTTAACAAAATAATTAAACCAGCAATTAAAGAATTAATAGAAGAAGGATATAATATAGAATTAAAAATAGCAGATAGAAACATAAACATGATACCACATGATAAAATGCCTAATTATTATAATGACATACATATATATGTATGTGCTTCTAGAACGGAAGGGCATCCAGATCCGGTTTTAGAAGCTATGGCATGTGGCGTACCTGTTATATCAACAGATGTTGGAATCGTACCAGAAGTATTTGGTGAAAAACAAAAACAATTTATAATTGAACGTTCAAAAAAAGAACTAAAGAAAAAAATAATTGAATTAATAGAAAACAAATCTAAGCTAAAGGAATTGTCAAAGGAAAACTTAACTAGAATAAAAGAATGGTCATGGGAGAAAAAAGCAGAGCAATTTAAAATTTTCTTTGATAACAATATAGAAAAAGGAGGTTTAAATGGAGAGAAAAGAAAGTAATGGAATGGAAAAAGATATTTTTTCAAAAACAAAAAAAGAAAAAAAAGATAGAAATGTAAAAATAGAATTATTTGATATAATAATATTTTTAATAGTTTTTATAACATTCAGTATAGCACTATTATCCTTTTTTCCAGGAATTGTAACCTCAGATTGTGTTGATCAAATTGATCAAGCAAAAGAAAATTTATATAGTGGTGGACATCCTATCATACATTCTTTTATTATAGGGAATTTGACAAAATTAGGTGGAATATGGGTTCCTGCTTTTTTCCAAATAATAGTATTTTCATTAGTATGGTCTTACATCTGTAAAGTATTAAGAAAATATAATGATTCTAAATTTAATAAAATATTTCAAATTGTATTTACTATAATAATTTGTATTATTCCATTAAATTTCATGTATTCAATAACTTTATGGAAGGACATATTATATTCATATTCATTTTTACTAAGCTTAATATTTATAATTATAGGAATAAAAGAAAATTACAAATTTACAACGATACAAATTATATTGATAGCAGTATCATCAGTATCAATAATGAAGTTTAGAAAAAATGGGATACCAATAGGATTATTTGTCTTTGGGATTTTGATGTTTGCAAATATTATAAAAAATAAGAATTTTAAGGACACATTGAAATTTATAATTTCTTTTTGTATAATTACTATATTAATGGATATTCCTCAATGGACAGTAAATAAACGACCAGAGTTGCCTGGGGGCAATGTATTAAATTCGACAAAAGTATATTGTATGGGAAAATTATTAAGTGAAGGAATAGAAATAACTAAGGAAGAGGAAACTTTTTTAAATACTATTTTAGATGTTAATGAATGGAAAAATAATTTTGATTTATATAGTGGCAATGGGATTTTATTCAATCCAAAAATTAATAATGATACTCTTAGAAACAAAGAGAATGAAGATAAATTTAATGATATAGTTATAAAATATGCAAAACAGAACAAAAAATCTGTAGTTAAGCATTTTATAAACATTAATTCTATTTGGTGGTCAATAAAAGAAAGAGGACCCATGCACAGTGTAGTAACAAGCAATGAATGGGTTTCAGAAATGTGTAATGGTGCATATGATAATAAACCATTATTGACTGGTATGCATAATAATATAGAAAAATATGTGAACAAAACATTTTCAAATAGTTGGATATATATATTATTATATAGACCTGCTATAGCTCTATATACATCAATAATATTATGCGTTATTATAATTATCAAAGAAAGAAAGAAAGGCTACATTTTACTTTTAATGCCAATGTTATTAAATATTGCTACGTATGTCATCTTGATTTCTTCCCAAGATCAAAGATATTTCTATCCATGTTTTATGACAGAATACGTAATGATACTATTAACTGCTATGGTTTTTATAAATAAAAAAGATACAAAAAAAGTAAAACATATTGAAAAAGAAAATAATAAAGAAAGGTAAATATAATATTAATTTTTATTGTATTATAGAGATATATGGAACAACTTAAAAAAAATTTTTTATGGAATACATTAGGTACAAGCTTAAATGCATTTAATTCGCTGTTTTTTATGATAGCAGTAACAAGAATAAATGGTGTTGATAATGCTGGGATTTTTACAATTGCATTTTCAACAGCATGTATTATTTATATAATTGGTTTATATGCAGGTAGAATATATCAAGTAACTGAGCCAGATAAAAAAATAACCAACAAGGATTATATAGCAAATAAAATAATTACAACGGTTTCAATGATAATAATAGTCCTATTATTTTGTGTGATTAAAGGCTATACATTATTTAAAATCATAATATTTATTTTATTGACAATATATAAAGCTATGGAAGCATTTGCAGATGTGTTTTATGGAATATTACAAAAAAATGATGAATTAGATAAAGTTGGAAAATCATTGTTTTTTAAATCTGTAATATCAATAATATTATTTGTGCTAATTGATATTCTAACTAAGAATATGATAATATCAATTACTGGGATGTTAATAGCAAATATTTTGATAATATTATTTTATGACATAAGAAATTCTAAAAAATATATAGAAAAAGCATCTAGTATAAATAAAAAACATGTTTTCAAAATATTTAAATTAGGATTTTTCACATTTGCAATATCCTTCTTAGGAATGTACATCTTAAATGCACCTAAATATGCAATAGATAATTATCTTCAAGACAATTATCAAACCATTTTTGGAATTATTGTAATGCCTGCTACTGTAATTGGATTAGTTGCACAATTTCTAATTCATCCATACTTAAATAAGATTCTGAAATTATATGAAAGTAGAGATAAAAAGGGTTTAAATAATATAGTATTAAAATTAATTATAGCTATTATTGCTATAGGAGTTATTTCATCATTTCTAGCATATTTTTTAGGACCTGAAGTGTTAGGATTAGTATATGGTATAGATCTGACCCTATATAGAGTGCAATTGTTATTAATTATAGTTGCATCAACATTATATACAATTGGAGTAATCTATTCTTCAATATTGACAACTATTCGAGATACATTTTCTCAGTTTATTATATATATAATAATATCGTTATTTGCATTAATAACTTCAAATATATTAACAAAAGAAAATGAAATTAATGGAGCGGTTATATCTTATTTTAGTATTATGTTATTACAAGTTACTATTTATACAATATATGCTAATATAAAAATAAATAAAATTTTGAAAAAATAAAGAGGTTAATTATATGTGGAGGAAAATATGGAAAAAGTGAGTATAATAATACCTGTATATAATTCCGAAAAATATATAGGAAAATGCCTAGACAGTATACTAGCACAGACGTATCATAATTATGAAATAATTATTGTAAATGATGGTTCAAAAGATAAATCGCAAGAAATAATAGACAGATATAAACTAAAATATCCAGATAAAATTATTTCAATAGAACAGGAAAATAAAGGAGTATCTGTAACTAGAAATGAAAGTATATATAGGGCTACAGGGAAATACTTGATGTTTATTGATAATGATGATTTTATAGATGAAAATTATGTTGAAACATATATATCTATTGCAGAACAAGGAAACTATGATGCAGTAATAGGAGGTTATAGAAGGCCAAATGAAACTGGAAAAATAATAAGAACATTACGACTTAAGGAATCAGAATGGGCGAAGTTTATGATTATGACACCATGGGCAAAAATATTTAATAAACAATACCTAATAGACAATAATATTTTGTTTTTGAAAAATAATATTGGAGAAGATATATTTTTTAATTTAAAAGCAATGTTACTAAGTAAAAAAGTAAAAGTAATAAACTATATTGGTTATAATTGGTTTTTTAATACTAAAAGTGTATCAAATACAAAACAAAAAAATATACAGAATTTACAAGTGTACGAATTATTAAATAGTTGTTATGATATGCTAAAAGAAGAAAACTTATTAGAGGATAATTACGAAATATTAGAAACTCATTTTACTAGATACATAATATGGTTATTATCTTTTTCAACAAAGAAACTTAGTTATAAAATAATAAGTAGAGAATATGATAATTTATTTCAATGGTTAGAAGAAAGATTTCCAGATTACAAAAAAAATAAGATGATTAGCTATACAAAACCATATGGAGAAGTATTTAATATAAGATTTTTAGTCAAGTCATTTATGATAGCACATAAATTTCACTTAGGTAAATTACTTACATATTTATACAGTAAAATATAAATTTAAAGAAAGGAGAAATGTTAGAAAACTAACATTTAATAGAAATATGGACAAGATAGCAGTTTTAATACCATGTTACAACGAAGAAAAAACAATAAAAAAAGTAGTAGAAGATTTTAAAAGAGAATTACCAGAGGCAAAAATATATGTATATGATAATAATTCGACAGATAAAACAGCTGAAATTGCAAAAGAAGCAGGAGCAATAGTGCGATTTGAAACAAGACAAGGAAAAGGAAATGTTATTAGAACTATGTTTCGTGAGATAGACGCACAAAGTTATATTATGGTAGATGGGGATGATACATATCCTGCAAATAATGCACAAGAAATGATTTCTTGTGTTTTGGATGAAAATATTGATATGGTAATTGGAGATAGACTTTCCTCAACATATTTTACAGAAAACAAAAGAAGATTTCATGGGTTTGGCAATAAGCTAACTAGATTTTTAATTAATAAAATATATAAAAGTAATATTAGAGATGTAATGACAGGTTATAGAGCATTTAGTTATAAATTTGTAAAAACATTTCCTGTAATGTCAAAAGGATTTGAATTGGAAAATGAATTAACAATACATTCATTAGATAAAAATTTAAAAATCAAAAATGTTATAGTTGAATATAGAGATAGACCGGAAGGAAGTGAGTCAAAATTAAACACAATATCTGATGGTGTAAAAGTCTTAAAAACAATTTTTACTTTATATAAAAATTATAAACCATTAGCATTTTTTTCAATTGTAGCAATGATATTATTTATTTTAGGAATAGGATTTTTTATTCCAGTGTTTACAGATTACTTAAAGACAGGACTCGTTGCAAGATTTCCAACTTTAGTAGTAAGTATTTTGTTTCTAATTTGTGCGGTACAGTCATTCTTTTCGGGTTTGATACTTGATAACATTATTAACACATCAAAACAAAATTTTGAGATGAGGTTAATTGATTGTGAAGAAAAATTAAAAAAGTAAAATATTATATTGGTTAGTGAAGGAGAAAAAATGGAAATAAAAGTTTCAATTGTAGTTCCAGTATATAATGCAGAAGAATATTTAGAAAAGTGTTTAGAGCCACTTGTGAATCAAACGTTAAGAGAAATTGAAATAATTTGTGTGGATGATGGTTCTAAAGATTCATCTGGAGAAATAATAGATAGATATCAAAATAATTATCCTGACAAAGTAAGAGCTTTTCATAAAAAAAATGGTGGAGAATGGTCGGCACGTACTTATGGATTAAAAAAAGCTAGAGGTGAATATGTTGGATTTATAGACAATGATGATGTTCCAGAAATTACTTGGGCAGAAAAATTATATACTGCTGCAAAAAAAAATAATGCTGATATAGCTTTTTGTGGATATGATAGAATTGACCTAGATACAGGAAAAGTAGTAGCAACAGAAATGACTCAATATGGTATAATGAATAAAGAAGTAGATTTTAATGATGATTTTATTGTTTATGCAAATCCATCTTTATGGAACAAAATTTATAAATTGAATAAAGTAAAAAATATAGAATTTTTACCATTTAGAGGATGCAATGATACTTTATTTCTAATACATTCTTATATGTATGGAGTTAAAAAACTAACATTTATACCAGATGTATTGTACCATTATTCTTTGCGTTCAAGTTCACAAATACATAATATGAATATGCAGGATATAGAAAATTTGAAAAAATATTTACTTGTAACTAAAGAAAATGCAATTAAACAAGGGATTTATGAAGAATTTAAATACTGTTTAGATGAAATGGCATTTTTACACTTGGGAATTTCGTGGATGTACATGGTTTCTTATAATAAGACTGTAAAAATGAGAAAATTAATGAAAGATGTAACCAAATATTTAGATGAAGAATTTCCAACATGGAGAAAAAGTAAGTTTTTTAAAATATCTCATTGTTTTCCAAAAGGCATCAAATTTATTGCAATTTGGGGAGTACATCTTTTATATAAAATGAAGATTCCTATAATTTATATTCTGAGTTATAGATTTTTAGTGGATAAATTACATATTGATATAAAATGGTAATTTGGCAAAATAATAAGGAGTTATAAAATAAATGGAAAATAAGATGAAAATGGTTTTAGGATTTACAAGTATGCCCGATTATTCTGGAAACTGCAAAGCACTATATGAAAATATTAAAAATAGAAATATTAATAAATATAGACTAGTATGGTTTGTAAAAAATCACGAAGAGAAAGACAGATTAAAAAGTATAGGTATAGATGCTATATGTGAAGATGATTCGGAATTTGAAGAAGTTTTTAAAAAAGTGGATGTAATGTTTATTACACATGATCAATATATAGATAAAAAACGAGAAGAACAAATATTTATAAGCCTTTGGCATGGAATAGGATCTAAAAGATGTGGTTATGCATCAGAAGATGAATCGGAAATAAGATTTGTAGATAAATATAATAAAATAATAGATTATATATGTGTACCAAGCGAATTTATGAAAATGGCATTTTCCTATATTTATAATATAGAAAACAAAAAACTTCTTACAACACCTTATCAAAGAAATAGATATGTATTTGAAAGTAATGGAAAAGAGAATATTTTTAAATTAACAGGTTATGATACAAATAATTATAAAAAGATAATTATGTATACACCGACATTTAGAAAAGGAATTGGAAAAGAAGAGGGGTCAATTAATAAAAACAATATTTTAAATTTAGACAAATATGAGGAAAGTATACTAAAAGAATTCTTAGAAAAAAATAACTATTTATTAATAGTAAAATTACATCCTTCTGAAGAGACAACAATAAATAAAAGGAATTTTGAAAAGAACGTTATTTTATTAGAAGATAAAGTTATGAACGAAAAAATGATTACAATAAATGAAATTTTAAATGGAATTGATTGTTTAATAACAGATTATTCATCGGTTCATACAGATTATCTTTTATTACAAAGGCCAGTGCTTTTTATTCATACAGATATAGAAAAATATAGTAAAGAAAGAGGTTTTCTTTTTGATTTACCAGATTTTTGGTTTCCAGGACCAAGTGTTAGTAATATAGATGACTTTATAGAACAATTAGAACAATTATTAAAAGATGAAACATATTACAAAGTAGAAAGAGATAGATATACTAGTATTATTAATGGCAAAGATTGTAAAGATACAGATAAATTTATTGACGAATTTATACTAAAATTAGAATCAAAAATAAAAATTCCTAAAAAAATACATTATTTCAAAAAAAATAAATATACAAATAAAGAAAAAGAAAATATCAGAAAATGGAAAGAAAAATTGAACGACTATGAGATAATAGAGTGGGATTTAAACAGTGAAGAAATACAGCAAATCAAGAGAAAGGAAACTATTGAAGATGATAAAGATCAACTAATCATTAAATTAGAACTATTATATAAGTATGGTGGAGTATTTTTAGATACCAGCATACAGATATTGAATGATTTAAAGCATCTTTTAATGGAGAACAATATCATATTAATTAAAGATGAATATGGGAATTTTATAGATACAGTTATAGGAGCGTCTAAAAAGAATAAATTTATTAAAGAACGAATAGATGCAAAGTGGTTTGGAATTAATCCAGATGAAGATGTCAGTGTATATAGAAAAAAAGATTTATTTGTGAGCCCAGATGAGCAATATAGAATCGGAAAAGAATTTTTTCAAGATAAGAATAAATATTTCAATGATATGAATGTAACAATAAAAGATAAGATAAGAAGAATTGCAAGATATGGGCTGATAATAGAAGAATAGAAACAATATGAATATTATTAGGAAATTCAGAATAAATAAAAGAGGTACAAATATAAAGTAACAATACATGTATAAAATTATGTGAGAATTCCTAGGAGATACAATGGAGAGGTAATTAAACAAGGACTAAGATTAGAAACTGTCCAAATAAAATTAGTTAAGAAATAAAATAATCATAAATAAGGCTAGTAGTTTTAAAGGGAAAAATTACTAGCTATTTATATATTAAAAAACTTGAAAAGGAATAAGAGGAATGATAAAATTATAAATAATATATATAATAAAGGAGA
>CANRKZ010000050.1 GCA_947631335.1 uncultured Clostridia bacterium | reverse complement strand
ATCCATAAAGGTGCTATTTCATATTCATGTTTCATATTTAAAAACCACTCCGTTACCTTAGAATAATCAACCTTTGCTCCTTCGCAAACTGTTACTAATCCTCTTTTTTCCCACTTGTCGTATGGAATTTTGTCATCCTTTATTTTAAATTCTAATCTATCTGATGCAATAAAATATTGTTGTAATACATATTTCTTTTTATTTTTGACAATCAATAATGTTGCACATGTTAAATCTGTCGTACTTGATAAGTCAACTCCTGCAACGGCATAATTATCAAATAAATCTTCTATATTGTATGTTTCTTCATTATTTACAATATCAAATGTTATCCATTTATCTTGGTCGTTCTGCCTTACATTGAAATCTTTACATAATAAATTAGTTAATTCTGTTGGATTGTTTTTAGCCCTATTTACTTTATCTCGTAAGTCTTTAATATTTTTTATTGTACCAAGACCGCGGATTTGCTTTATACCATTTCTTTTCGTCTTGCCATTCGTTAGGATTATCTAATTCGTATATAACGGCTAATACTGTTTCATCTACTATTCCACCTTCTTTTTCTTCATATCCATCAATTACTGATGAGGCGTATTCATACTCATTGTCAAATACACTTTCTCTAACTGTACCCATCGTTGACGTTTCTAAAATTAAAGGTTGTTCCCTTGCAGACATTGAATCATACATAACATCTAGCAAATTTTTATCTTTCCAAGCATGTACTTCATCACAGATAACAAAATATGCGTTTAAACCATCTAAAGAATTTGAGTCAGATGCAAGTGCTTTGAAAAAACTTTCCGTTTTATCGTAAAATAAACCATTGACTAAACATCTTACTCTCTTTGCTAGAACAGGACTTTTCTTAATCATCCTTTTTGCTTCTTCCCAAACAACTTTTGCTTGATCTTTCTTGGTAGCAACTGAATAAACTTCCGCTCCACCTTCTCCATCAGATGTCAACATATAATTTCCAAGTCCACCATCTATTGTTGACTTTCCATTTTTTCTTCCTACATCTAAGATTCCTTTTTTATATTTTCTTAATTCAGTTTCTTTGTCTATAAAACCAAATAAAGCCTGTATAAAAGCTTTTTGCCATAATTCCAAAATAACAGGTTTACCTGCCCATTTACCTTTAGAATGTTTACAAAATTTTTCTATAAATTCAATTGGTCTATTTCCTCTTTGCTCATTAAATACATATACATGTGTTTCTTCTTCTTCTGTTATCTCATTAAAAAAAGAAACTTGTTTCGGATTATATATATCTTGTACAAGTTTCTTATATGTAGTTAATACTTTATGACATGCCCTATCTGGATTTTTTATTAAAAACTGATAATATTCTTCTATATATGTCATAGAGAACCATTGAATCGTTCAAATTCATCATCCTCATTTATTTTCTTTTCGTCTGGTAACATATCATTTAATTGCTTAATTATATTCATATAGTTTTTTACCATTGTGTTGTATGTTTTACTTTCAATTGACTCTTTGAAACCGAATTGATCTTTACCATTTACATAAGTTTCTTTTACTCCATATATTTTTATATCTTCTTTAAGCTCATCAAGTGTTATAGATATGAAAGAAGCATTTTCAATTAATTTTTCTGACATTTTCTTTTTATTATTTGGTAAATCTTTAAATAATTTCTTTAACTTTAGAGTCTCTTTTCTTATCTTTTTGTTTTTGTCAATAAGTGCTTGTCCACTTAGCTTTTCGCGTAAATCCACTTTTTCTTCTTCCATCTATACACCTCCTTGACTACACCCCTCACGTAAATTAACCCGTGCATTTTTCGAATCCCCACACACCGTTCTCCCATAAGTCTTTTATTTTCAGTCGATGTGGGGGGCTATTCATCTTTATTTGGTTGATTGTATTCTTTTTCTGTTTCATTAAAATTATTAATTGTTACATATACATGCTCATTATTCCTAATTGTTATATTAGGTTTAGCATCTTTTAGTTCTCGTAATTCTTCAATTGTATCATCTAACTGTTCTCTGTTTACATTTATATCTAAATCAATTCCATTTCTTTTTTTCAACTCATTCATACTTAATCAAATCTCCATTCTCATCAAATACATATTCTTGTTTCTCTGCAAAGTGTTCTTTGTTATGACAGTCTTGGCATAAGCTTTCTGTATTATCTATATTAAAGAACACATCATCATCTTCATAGTTTAAATCAGTTATATATTCTTTATGATGTATTATATTAGCACTATTATATATTCCGCTTCTTTAAGCATCTTTCACAAAGTGGATTTAATAATAGCTTTTGCTTCCTTAACTTCTGCCACCTTTTACTTTTATATTTTTTTGCGATTTCTGGATTATCTCTATATGTCATATTATTTTGCTTTCTTTGTTGTCTTTTTAGTTGTTGTTTTCTTTACTGCTGTTTCTGTTTTTACTTTTTTAGTTGCTGTTTCTACTTCTGTTTCTTTTACTAATACTGCATAAGGTTCTCCACTAGATTGTCTTGCTGTTAATATTTCTTTAGCTCTTTTATCTTCAAACTCTTTTACTTGTCCTTTCTTATATTCTTCTCTTGTGTACTTGTCTGGTACATCTACTAAAAATTTTAGTTTTTTCATAATTAATTCCTCCCTTGTTTATAATCTTGCCTATAACATTACTCCTTTAATCATAGCTTACTTCTTTATAAGTTTTCCTACTTACTCTTATATCTTTTCTATATTTATCAAATATATCAATAAACTTATTTAATGTTCTTTCTTGTTCCCATTGCATAGTAGGTGGACTTTTCCAATCTACACAAACATTATCAAGCCTATACTCTTTATAAATATCTTTTTGCTTATATGGGAATATTCCTGCACTTCCTAGTCTCCATTTACCAACAAACAAATATACATCTTTTATAGGTGTTTTCTTATATATATCCCACCAAACATATTTATCTATTTGTTCTTCCAACTCTTCTAGTATTTTATCTAATGCTTTTCTACTCTTAACTTGAAAAATCACAGTTTCATCAGCTTCTTTTAAAGAATTATATATTTCTCTTATACTTTTCATATATCTTCCTCTTTTCTCCATTCTCTTATTTCATTTAATTTATAATAATTTTTATCCTTATTTTATTAAACATTTATTTTTTACAAAATAGCTACATCTAACTATTTGATTATCTAAATCTATAACCTCTAAAAAAGAACAGTTCTTGCACTGTTCTGGTAATTGTACGTCTATTAATTTTCTCTTCCAATTGTATTCTTTTTCTTCTTGCGTTTCTATCATTTCTATAACCTTTCGACAGTCATCTAATTTACAGTTTTTACACTTTTGTCCATGTACTGCACATATTTTATTATCTATTAAACATTGTTCCATAAACCTAGTCCTCTTTTGTACATTTTGTTTTTCCATCTTGTGTTATCGTTATTCCATTGCAATCTTTTATTTTACACTCTTTACATTTACTTTCTAAATGTTTTTTTATGAGTTCCTGTATTGTCATAATGTTACCTCTTTTCTTTGGTCTAGGTCGAAGGAGTTGAACCTTCAATCTCAGGTGTCCAAGACCCGCATCTTACCATCAAGACTTGACCTAGATATACTAGAACTCGCTAGGTCAGTTCTAATTGCAACAAAAGATATTTTATAAAAGGAGGTCTACATGAACATAGACTTTATATTAACTTTACCTAGCATAGTTAATTGCAAAATAAAGAAGAATAAATACAAAGGGGCTTGTATTTATTCTTTCTTCTCGACTTACTTATCATTTTATATTAAAGCACTTTTATATATTAACATTCAATAACATTTCATATCATGTTATCAAATTTATTTAATGCTGTTCCATGTTCTCTACATATATGTACATAACTATAATTTAATTCACTTGCTACTGTTACTAAAGATTTTCCTTGTATGTATACTTTTTCTAATATTAGTTTGTATGGTTGCTCTACCTTGTCTAATTGTTTCAATATTTGTTTTTGTTTTTCATTTTCTTCTAAAACTAATTCCATTATTTCGTCTATGTTGTCTAATAATATTGCAATTTTTTCTGCTATACTATCCTCTACTCTTTTACTTCCTTTAGGCATATCTGATAATGTTGTTGTTATCTTTGTAATAGTTGCTTTATATTCTTCTATGTATTCTAATCTGCCTTTAATCCATTCTTGATCATTTTTATAATTTTTCAAATCCTCTCTAGTCATTTGTACCTCCTAATCATCTAATTTTTCATCTATATAATATATTATATCTTCTAATTCTTCTTTATCTTCTGCATTTTCTACTACGTTATATAATGTTTCAAACCTTTTTTTTAAATTTTTTACTATTGATTTTATTTTCTTTGTCATTAGTTGTCACTTCCTTTTCAAATATTTATAAATAACTTGTTCTACTTTTCTTAATGCTTCATAATTTGTTATATATCTTCCACTATGTCTATTCCTTAATTCACTTCTTATTATCGTTATTTGCATGTTGTATTCTCTTTTATAAATTTTAGCTAGCTGATATTTACTTAATCCTCTTGTCCATCTTTCTATTATCTCTTTTTCGTTCATACTACACCTCAATTGTAGTATGCTCAATTATTTGTTGTAATATCTCATATAGTTTTCTAAAAATTCTTCTATTTTTTCTGAATATAATCCATCTCTTTTTAATTCTCTTTTAAAGTTATCTATATCTTTTATTTCTCTTCTATTGTTTTCCCTTAAAGTCATTTCTAAATTATCAAAATTTCTTATTGCATTTTCTATCTCCCAGCTTGCACTAGTTATTGAATCATATAATTCGTTTAATTTAATTCTTGTTTCTTTTTCCATACTATTTATCCTCCAATAATTCTTGTAAAACTTGTATTTTTGCTTTTATTTCATCACAGTATATACTATCTTTATAAATGCTCTCTTGAATGATTTTCTTGCATTCTTTTATTTTGTTTTTTATTTTCTTTTTAGGTATAAAATTACATTTCATATGATATCCATGTATTTTGTTAAAATATTTTTCTTTGTCTAATTCTTGTAATACTGTTTTTATGGCAGTCTCACTTGGACTTAAGCTTTTTAATTCATTTATTGCTTCTTCTAAATCCATTTTTATTTTCCCTCCTTGATAATGTTTATTAATTGACAAAGGTCTTTTTCTCTAAATATTATTACTTTTCCTACATATTGGTTTCTATTAAGATTATCTAATAATATTTCTGACCTACCTGTTTGTTTATATAAAAAAATCTTTATGTCTTCCAAAAGCTTTTCTTTATATTTTTTTCCTTTCATTTTATCTTTGTTCATAGTTCCTCCTTTAACAACTCTGGATTATCCCAAATATTGCCTATTACTTCTGTAAGTCGTTCAATTATTCCTCTTCTTCCAAATTCTAATTCTTTGTTATTGGTTACATCTATCGTAAATCCACTATGTTCATAAATAATTTTTGCTATCCACCATTTTCCACTTATGAATACTTTTACTACATCTCCCTCATATATCTTCTTTCCGTTTTTATCTTTTAGTCCTGTGTATTGTCCTATTGTTTCTGGGTTTACTTCTCTGCCAATTCCTTCTTGATTATCTACAATTACATAACTATTTTGAGTTTCATCTATCAATAAACTTCCATAAATCCACTCATCATTATCTTTTTCTTTTCCTCTAAATTCTATCTCTCTCATATTCCCTCCTACTTAAAATCATTTACTTTTCCTCCTTCTTCATTTCTTTTCGAAATTTTTTTGAATATTTATATAATATATCGTGTACCACTTCACAATTTGCTTGTGCTGTACTTAAAGGATTTACTATATACCAATCTTCACCTAACAAATATTGTTGCAAAAAAATTAATGCTTCTTGTGGGTCTAATGGTGGTGGAAACATATTATCCTTTTGCCAGTTATTATCTAACCACTTTGAAAATTTCATTTACTTTTCCTCTACTTTCTTTTCAAAATATTGCTTTGCTTCTTCTGCATTCCTTTCAAAATATTGTTTCCTATATTTACACATTTTACATATTTCCATTGCTTCTTGTTGTTTTTGAATATAACCTTTCCAGTATGTTGATTCTTTTTCTTGTTCTAGTTGGTCTATCTTATCTTTTTGCTTTTGAATAATATGCTGTGCTATTGCTAAGTCTTTATCATGAATAACTTGTTTTGTAATTTCATCTGTAATACTTTCCAAATTATCATCTATTCTTTTTAATTCTTGTTCAGTTATTAAAGGTATTCTTACACAAAAACTATCTTTTGTATGGTCTATTTCTATTTCTTCTTTACTTATCATTTTCTTGTACATCCTTATTATCCTCCAACATAAATTCCTTCTTTGTGAGTTATCCCTTCAATTTTTGGTACAATATTATACACTTTATCATTGGATATTAAATTTATACAATCGCATACATATTGCATTGAATTGTCTATGTATTCAGAAACTTCTTTTATCGTACCTATAAAATCTAATTTTCCACTTATTTTATTTATGCAACAAATGTGTCCTTTGTATTTGGAATCATACTTAACACCTTTTTCTTGTATTAATTTTTCAAATTTATTTATTGCTTTCTCTTTCGCTTTTTCAGATGTATGGGTATAGATTTTTAAAGTTGTGTCAATATCACTATGTCCTAATATCTCACTAATAGTTTTTATATCTGACCCATTTTCAATATTAATGCTTGCAAATGTATGTCTTAACGAATGAAATTTTAGAGGTTCAATATCAATTTTCTGCATAAATAATTGATATTTTCTTCTAAATGTACGTGGCTCTGTATATTTAGCCTTTCCAGTAAGAATGTATGCCTCTTTACCTTTGTCCATTTTTCTTAATATTGTCGCTATTTCTTCTGTAATAGGGATTACTCTAATACTGCTTTTTGTTTTTGGTGATGTTATTTGGATTTCACTTGGTTCTATATCTTTAGTTGGATCATATATCCTCTGTAATGTCTTGGTTATATTTATTGTCTTGTTTATATAATCCACATCTTTAAATTGTAATGCGCAAAGTTCTCCGATTCTCATCCCAGTATAAATTCCTAATAATATTCCTAATTTCGTATAGTTTATTTCTTTCAAAACTTCACTTATTATTTTTTTGTATTCTTCTTCGGTATAAACTGATTTAGTAGTTCCTATTAGTTCTTGTTTTTTGTACTTAATTCTTCTTTTACTATATGCGAACATAGGTATTATTCCTTCTTCTTGTCCATCTGCAATAATTTGTTTTATAACTCCTAAACAATCTTTAGTTGTTTTAGTAGACAATCCATTTTCTATCTGAACTTTATATACAAATAATTGCAATATTTCTCCATTTAAATCCTTGAATTTTATATCTCCTATTGTTGGAATTATTTGTGTTTTTAATAAATTTCCATAATTACAATATGTTGATTTCTTTATTTCAAAAGATTTCTTTTTTAACCAGTAGGCTGCATACCATTTGAAGCAATCCTTTTTTTCTTCTTTTATTACAGTTAATGCAGTTTCTATCTTTTGACTTTTTGTATTGTCTATTTTTATATTTAAAGCATTTAATATATTTTCTATATTTATAATATTAAGTTTTGCATTTCCACTTACAAATTCTTTTAATATTAATTCGCTTATTCCAGTCTTATTAGAAGCAATATCGTAGTGATTATTTATACTGTTTTCAATCGCTTCCCTCAGCATTTTTCATCATCTCCTTTTTCCTATACTTTATATTTTCTATTCATAAATTCTTCTCTTGTTAGAATTGATTTTAATATTTGTCCTTCTGCAATATCTTGTTTTATCGCTTCTAGCATCTCTTTATCCCAAATATAAATAATTTCTTGATTTAATACATCAACTAATTCAACTATATCTCCTACTTTCATTAGGTCTATTATGTTTTTGGAATGTTTGACTATATCTTTTTCAATATCAAATCCAATAGTTTCTTTATCAGTTTTTATAAAATCAAATCCATGTCTATCTTGATAATATTCTCCAATTATTCCATCAGTAGTTCTTACATATTCTCCAACTTCAATTTTATCTTCCATTTCTTTTTCAATCATATTTTATCCTTTCCTGTATTCCTAAAATTTGTTTTATTTTCTTTATTGAGTCTTGCACTAAATCACACTTTTCTTGTCCATTAAATTCTTCAAGTTCTAATTTAGAACACCCTTTACAGAGATTATTTTTTAATGCTTTTGCACATATTCCGTTTTAATTGTGGATAACTCATAAACTAATTACCTACTTTCTCTACTAAAATTTTAAGCATTTTTTATATCTCTTTCTTAAAATGGCAATGGTTCATTAATTTTATTTAAGCTATCAATTATTTCATTTACTTTATTTTCTATTGCGTTTATTTTTTCTCCTGTGAACATATTCTGTAAATTTAATTTCTCTATTTTCCATTCTGGTTTCGCTATTTCAAATTCTGTTTCTATATCACATAAATATCTTGTATCAAACTCTCCTGAAGCCCAATTTAATTTTTTGTCTTTATAATTTATGTATGCAATATGCAATCCATTTTCGGTCTTAACATCTATTTTTGTATTCTCTTTTATTTGCCCACTATGTATCATCTCAAATAATTCATTACTTTTCATAATTTTTTCCTCCCTAAATTGTTGGTATATGGTTTATATTTTTAGCAAACATTTTCTCAGTTTCCGTTGTTTCTCTATATATTGCAACTTCTTTGTTTGTAATACTGCATTTCTTTGTTTTGTCAGTTGTTACAAATCCTAAACTTTCTAGCTCTGTAATTCTTGGTCTTGCATTATTTACATCTAATGTATTTGTATAGTGCCTTTTATATAATTCTTGTGCTATTTCCCTTGTTGTCATTTCTTTATCTTTTAATATTTCTAATATGTGTTTATGTCTTTCACTTAAATTTTCTAACATATCTTCATAACTTTTATGTCTTGTCATAAATGTTATTGTATTCATTAGTTAATCACTCCTTTTTTGTGGATTCATTAAATCGTAAAATAATTCTTCTTGCTTTTCTATACTTAACAATTCATAATCAGAACTCTTTCTAAGTTCTCCTATTATTTGAATTGTTCTTTTAGGTTGTTCTTCAATCTGCTTTTTATATTTATTAAATAAAGTAATATAAATTTCTTTACATTCTTGTTTGTGTTGCGTTGTTGTTGCGTTGTTGTTGTTTTGTTGTTGTTTTGCTAATTCTTCTACTTGATAATCTTCCCATTTTTCAACGGTTACAATTGAAAATTTGTTGTTGGAATTTATACTAATCATGTGTAGTTCTTCTAGTAATTTAAAATAATCATAAACTGTTCTCTCTTTCATCTTTAATTCTTTGCTTGCTTTTTTTCTTCCAGTAACAAATTGACCTTTATCTAAATGTACTATCTGTTTTCCTACTAATTGTTCTCTTTCTTTATGCGTTGCCTTTACTAAACACCATATCCAAACTTTCAATGCTTTCTCATTTTCAAATATGGGAGATTCTAATATTTTTCTATATAATTTAATCCAACTTTTATCTTCCATATCTCCCACCTTTTTAGTAAAATATTAGAGCTAAGTTTGTGCCTAGCCCTAGTTGTTATAAAAAACTTTTTCCTATTAATTTTATAAATTCTTCTCTTGTATGATTTTTTTCATATTCTTTTTGACATGCCTTTTTTAGCTTTAAATCTAATTCATGTCCAAACATACCATGAACTCCATAAGTTCCTCTGTGTTCACTAGCTGTTAACCAAACTTTAAATCCATTATTTTCTGATATCTTTCTTTTGCCTACTCCAAAATAAATATGGTGGTCTTCTAATCCATAAGTTTGTCCACTTAAATAACTTTCTTTTTTATCTTGTAATATAGATTTCATTTCTTATCCCAACTTTCTAATAGACTATTTATTTCTTGGGGTGTTTTTGTTTCTATTCCGTATGCTTTGCAATCCTGAACCACACCATCTATAAGCCTACTCATTTGCTTTGTATTAAATGAACTTGAACCATAATAAGCATTTATAATTTTAAACTCTATGTTTTCTATAAATTCTGTATCAAATACTTCACAAAACCAAGCTATTCCCTGTGCTGTCCACATCTTTTCAAAAGTATTTACATTGTCTTTCTCTATCTTAAATCTTCTGTATATTCCTAATTCTTTAACCCTTCTTTTATAGTCTTCTTTTGTATCTATTTCTGCTAATTCACATAATTCTTGTAATAGTTTCCAGAAATAATTATTAGCATCTGTACTTCTTTTCTTTCTATATTTCTTTAAGTCAATATTTAGCTTATTTTCGTTTTTGAGTTGTTCTACTACATCTATTTCCTTTGTATCTAAAAGTAAGCTTATTTTTGGTTTTCGTGTTTCATAATCTATATTTATATCTTTAATGATTCCTGTTGTCTTCGTGGAAATACACCTTCTTTCAAACATTTTGTTAATATGTTCAATTTTGGTAAATATTCATCATGTATAAATTTTTCATCGTATTCAACTGATATTAATTTCAGTCTATTTTTATCTATATTGTTGAAATAATTAGTATAATCTTTTTTAACTAAACCATATGCAACTATGTACAATTCATGTATACCACTTGCATACATTTCTACTTGAGCTTGTCTCCAGTACTGTTTTGATACTTTAAATTTTTTTTCTTCTTTATGTGTCTTCACTTCATAAATACAAGTTTTTGTATTTCCATCTAGATTTACTCTTAATCTGTCTATAATTATTTGTTTGTCTTTCTCTAGTCCTTTGATTTCTAGTGCATCTAGTATTTTGTGTTCATAGTTATTACCTGCTTTTGTTGATTCATTGGAAAAATTATTCTTGTATAAACCTAATTTTTCAAGCCACCATTTTTCAAATGTTTTAGTTTCCCAATTTCCTACCACTACACTTGTATCTGAAGCACCAATATAATTACTTCTATCTTTACTCTGTATCAATATTAGACAAATCTCTTTCAAAATTACTTAAAGTATCAAAATAACTAAATATTGCTTTTACTTCATCTTCTGTTTTGTGAAGTTTACTTGCTATCTCTTTTGTCGTTAATCCTTTTTTCATTTTTTCTGTGTAAATTATTTGACATCTTTCTTTTATTTTAAATATGTCATGTTTGCTTAGATCATCTTCCCAATTATCCTTTTCATTTTTTAGTTCATCTTTTACCCATAAATCAAATCCTAATCCTGTTCTGATTGCTACTCCTTTCACAAATAGTCTAGTTTGGCAATTCCATAACCTTTGTTGTGTCATTGAATTATCTTTTACTGGATTACTTCCGTTTGTTACAGGACCTCTTTGTATAAATTCAATATCATCTATTACTACTTTTACTGCTGTTTCATAAACTCTATTGGTATTACCATTTTTATCTGTAAAAGTTTGCTCTGTCATATATAAGCTACTCCCTGTACGTTCATTTACAATAGGTTCAAAATATACTTTTTCTGCTCCGTTTTCGTGTAATAAATCTACTACTTTCGCCCAATTTAAATAATCTGCTTTGTCTCTTTTTTCTGTCCATTGACTTACATCTATCTTCCTTAAATCTTCATATTTTTTTAACATTAATCTTTCCTCCATTTATCATCGTAATAACATTCTTCTGATATTAATTCGAATATATTTCCTTCTTCATCATTTTCAATGTAATCTTCCATAAAAACTCCTTCTTGACTTCTACTTCAATTTTGTTTATAATTGAAATAGAAATCATGTATTTATATATGTTTTTTGTTTGAACTAGTTTGATTGTGGTAGGTCTACTAGTTCTTTTATTATGTTTATATTTCTTTTTCTTAAATTGTTTAAAATTACATTTCTGTCTTTTTTCTTTGATTCTTCGGAATTTCCTTTTCTATCAATATCTTGTAGTAAATTTAATAATTCTAATGTATCTTCTGCTAATATTTTTGAATGATAATTTTGCATTTTTAATCCTTCATTTTCGTTTCTTAATTCTTTGTTTTCGTCATAAAGAATTTTGTTTTCTTCATCTAGTTTAGAAATTTTTTCTCCTTGTTTAATTATTGTTTTTAGAAACATGTTTCTCATCTCCTTTCTATTTAACATTTAATATTTTTTTATAAATTTTAAATTTTCTTTCTAACCATTCATTAAATTGTTCTGTTGTAGTTTCTTGTGGTCTCTCCTTTTGCCATTGTTTGATTTTTTTGTCAGTCCATAGAATATGTTGTATTACTGAACCAAACTTAAATAAATTATTTTCTAACATGTTAAATTGATAATTTATACTTGCTTTAGCATAATCTTCTGAATTTATTACTCTTTTATAATCATCTATTGCAAATATTTTCATTTCTTCCTCCTAATAAATCGTATTTTGACAAAATGCCCATGCTATTCCTACTACTGATATAGCCCACATAGATGTATATACTACTGCTTGTCCTATAAATTTGTATACTTTATTTTTATCTATCTTTTTCATTTGTATCACCTTCTTTCATATTTTTTTTACTTTTGCAATTATTTCTATATTGTATTTTTCTCCTACTATATCTGCTAATGTTTGAAAAAAATTCTGTGCATGTTCTAAATTAAAATTTTTTACTTTCTCATCTTTCAATTACACCACCTCTCTTAAATTTATTCTTATGGTTTGTACTTGTTTCGTATTAATTATTTTGTTGTTTTTCATCTCTTTTTGTGATATATTTTATTTATTACATAAACCCCTTTGGGTAAATTTAATTGTGAAAGGACTGATGTATTATGACAAAAATATTGAGTTTACCCTGTTTCTTAAAAATTAAGGTTCTATACGATGAGAGATTGTATAGTTCAGCTATCTAGCTTAAAACTTAAAATCCTAGTTGCTACGGGGTAACTAAACATAACTACATATCAGAACCACTACTGATTAAGTGCTAGGGCTTTCATAGAAGTTATGGGCATCAGACATAATATTAGTTGAATACGTATGGGTAATAATGTTGACATGGAATGTCGTAAAACAAACGTACTTTATTAAACTTATGGACTATATACTAATTGCAAGAGTTTAAGATATACAAATTGTGGGAAAATGCTAATCATACTGATGCTATGGTTAGTATTTTCTATTTATATAAACTCTCAACAGTAGTTTCTAATATTTCTGCTAACTTTAATCCTTGTTTAATATTCGGTGTTCTTATATCTTTTTCCCATTGAGAAATTGTATTTTGTCTTACTTTCATAATTTTTGCTATATCACTTTGAGATAAATTTTGTTTTTTTCTAAATTCTTTAATCTTGTTCATGATGCCTCCTCATTTAGTTTATTGAAAATTTTTTATTTTATCTTTGTTTAGGTTACTTAAACTTTATCTGTAAAAAAATATTCTTTTATTTCATCTGATGGAATATCTAAAAGTTTTATTATTTTATTAATTTCATCTTGAACAAATAATGATTGATTGTTAAGTCTTAAGCTAATTGTAGATTTATTTAACCCTAGCTTTTTAGCTATATCTTCTTGAGTAAAATTTTTTTCTTTCATTCTGCCTTTTAATTTACTATAATCAAACATTTTATTTCCTCCTTTCGTTGTTTAGAATTTCTAAACTAAGCATATAATATATTATTGTTTTTTATTTGTCAATACTTTTTTTAAAAAAAATTTATTTTTTCTAAACCTTTTTTGATGAAATACATTAAAACGTTTGACATTTCTAAACTTTTGATTTATAATAAATTTGTCTGGAGGTATAATATGAATGATTTAATAGATTCTTTTGCAAATAGATTATCAAAAATACTTTTAATTAGGAATATAAAACCAATTGAACTATCAGAAAAAACAGGTATAGATAAATCAAAAATAAGTTCTTACATGTCAGGTAGATATAAAGCTAAGCAAGATGGAATACATATATTATCACAAGTATTAAATGTAGATCCAGCTTGGCTTATGGGCTATGATGTTCCAATGGAAAGAAACTTTGATAAAAATATTCAAAGTATAGATAAAAGGTCAGAGGGTTCAGCAGTAGTATTAATATATGGTTCTATTCCTGCTGGTACACCTATGGAATGTATTGAAGATATTGTAGATACAGAGGAAATTTCTGCTGATATGTTAAAAGGTGGAAAACAGTACTTTCGGTCTTAAAGTAAAAGGTGATTCTATGTCTCCTGAATATCTTGATGGCGATACTTTAATTGTGTTAAAACAAGATGATTGTAAAAGTGGAGATGACTGTATAGTAATTGTTAATGGAAATAATGGAACTTTTAAGAGAGTAATAAAAAATGAAGAAAAACAAACAATAAGGTTACAACCTCTCAATACTACATTAGATGAAAATGGCAACTTTTTATATGAGCCTATTACATTTACAAAAGAGCAAATTGAACAATTGCCTGTTAGAATATTAGGTGTAGTTGAAGAAATTAGAAGAAAGAAAAGAAAAAATAGATAACATACTCCCCCGACCAAAGTTTGTATGTTATCTATCCTAGAAACCACTTGTATAAGTAGTTTATATTTATATTATATAATAATAAGCTCCCTTATACAAGTACCAAAAATTTGTTTAAGGAGGTATTTTTTATTGAAAGATAATATAAATAGTAATATGAATAATTATAATAAAAAAGCCGAAGAAGTAGCATTATATATTCGTGTCAGTACAGAGGAACAAGCCTTAAATGGAGATAGTTTAAGAACCCAACGAGAAGAATTAACTAAATATGCTATTGCTAATGGATTTCATATTTATAATATATATGAAGATGATGGATTTTCTGCTACTAATTTAAAAAGACCTGCTCTTCAAAGAATGTTAAAAGATGTAGAACAAAATAAAATTAATCGAATACTTATAACAAAGCTAGATAGACTTTCTCGTGGTGTTAGAAACTATTATAAAATACTTGATACTTTAGATAGTCATGAAGTATTTTGGCAAACCGTATTTGAAAAATATGACAGTTCAACTGCTAATGGTAGATTACACATAAACATCATGCTTTCTGTTGCCGAAAATGAATCTGCCCAAACATCAGAGAGAATTAGAAGTGTTTTTAAAACAAAAGTAGAAAGCAAAGAATTGATTAGTGGTAAAATTCCTATTGGACTAAAAAAGGAAAATAAAAAGCTTATTATTGATAAGGATAAAGAACAAATCATTTTGGATTGTTTCCAATTTTATAAAGAAACTACTAGTGCTTATAAAACATTCCAAAAACTAGACCTAAAATATCCAGAATTACAACTGAACTATATGAGAACATATAGAATTTTAACAAATAAATTGTATATAGGAATCAAACAAACTAAATATGGAGATATAGAAAACTATTGTCCATCTATTATAGATAAGAAAACATTTGAGAACACACAAAGATTACTTAAGAAAAATGCTAGAAAACCGAGTAAAAAAAATTCTGGTGGATATATTTTTCAAAGTTTGTTAAAATGTGCTGAATGTGGTTATACTCTTGGGGGAAAATTTTATTCTAAAAATGTAGAATCTTCTAAATACTATTACATTTGTAAAAGACATCATCTAGCAATGAAATGTAACTGTAGTACTAATTTCAATGAACAAAAAATTGAACAAAAATTACTTAAAGTTTTTATACCACAATTAAAAAATTATATTACAGATTATGAATATAAACAAAAAAATATTGAAAAAACAGATTTATCCAAAGAAATTATAAATTTGGAAAATAAACTATCAAAATTAAAAGATTTGTATGTAAGAGATTTAATAAGAATTGATGATTATGAAAATGATTATAAAAATTTTATAACTCAACTAAATACCCTATATAGTGAACAAGAAAAAATAAAAAACATTAGCACAACAGATAATAACATAGATGAATTAAAATCATTTTTGAAACAGGATTTTATCTCCATATATAAACAATTATCTAGAACGGAAAAAAGAAGGATTTGGCTATCTATTATTGATTACATAGTAATAGACAAAGACTATAATATAAAAATATTTTTTATTTAACTTATTTTTGGTACTTTTTTCTATTATCAGAAGATAATCGTGATGTAATTTATGGTGTTGTTAAAAATTGCTTTAAAGAACCAGTAGATAATG
>CANRKZ010000049.1 GCA_947631335.1 uncultured Clostridia bacterium | reverse complement strand
GATAGTGAGACACTATTTAATATTATAACGTATTTTATGTATGTTTTCAATATTTAAAGGGTAACATTTTATAAAATTACTTGAAAAATAATAAAAAATTTATTACAATAAGTATATAAATTTATTTGGAGCAGTATCGAAGTGGTCATAACGAGCCTGACTCGAAATCAGGTAGTCCGAAAGGGCCCGTGGGTTCGAATCCCACCTGCTCCGCCAAGAAAGAAAAATAAAAGTTAATTTAATAACTAAGGTTAAAAGTAGGAATACCAGAAGAATAAGGAGCAATATCATATTGTTGAAAATAAACAATTACAAAATTTGGAGTTAGATAAAATTGTTCGATATTAAATGTTTCTAAAACTAAAGAACAATAATAATCAAAGTATAAATCTGCTCCTTTTTCTTTGATTTGTTTATTAATTTCTTTTAAAACAAAAAGGATATAACTGGGATCATTCAAATAAATATCGTTTAAAGAAAGCTGTTGTTGATATTCTAAATTCCAGCTTTGAGAACTTCGAATAGTATTTCCGTGAGCACCGCCAGTAAACATATATTCATCCTGATATAAACTAATGAAAGGCCCTTGATTTAAAGTAATAGTAGATTGTAGAATCAGTTCATATACCATAATAGGATAATCATGAGAGACATTATAATCATATTGCTCTTTACTATTAGAAAATAAAGTTTCTTTTGCATATTTTTCTAATGCAAAAGCTTTTTGTTCATTTAAAATATTAAATTTTTGCGTATCATAGTAAATAGAAGATATTTTAGGATATTCTATTTGGTAAGTCACAATAACATTTTTTTTATATTTTAATTCACCCTTTAATACTTTTTTATCAATTTTAAACATAATATCACCTAGTTTATTTTATGAAAGAAAAAAATATTTGACATTTTCTATGTACAATTTAGATAAAAAACAATATAATAAACAAGATAAGAAAGGAGAATAAAATGAAAGTAATTTTAGTAAATGGAAGTCCACACCAAAAAGGATGTACCTATACTGCTTTAAAAGAAGTAGAGAATGCTTTAAATAGCAATGGAATTGAAACAGAAATGTTTTGGTTAGGAACAAAATCAGTAGCAGGTTGTATTGGATGTGGAAACTGTTTAAAAACAGGAAAATGCTTTGTAGAAGATAAAGTAAATGAATTTTTAGAAAAAGTTCCTAAAACAGATGGTTTTGTGTTTGGAACACCAGTTCATTTTGCAGCAAGTTCTGGTATGCTTTCCTCTTTTATGGATCGAGTATTTTATGGCAGAAGAAATTTGTTTTCCAATAAGCTAGGTACAGCTGTGGTAAGTTGTAGAAGAGGAGGAGCAAGTACAGCTTTTGATGAAATTAATAAATATTTTGGTATTAGCAATATGCCGATTGTTTCGTCCCAATATTGGAATATGGTACATGGAAATAAACCAGAAGAGGTTTTAAAAGATGAAGAAGGAATACAAACAATGAGAACTTTAGGTAATAACATGGCTTGGCTTTTAAAATCAATAGAAGCAGGAAGAAAAGCAGGAATTAAGTTACCAAAAAATGAACCTATTATTTCTACAAATTTTATTTAATAAGAAAAAAATAGAAAGCATATAAAACTTTTTAAGTTTACTATGCTTTTTATTATATAGAAAATCTTAAATTTAATTTGTGCTACTTTATAAAAAAGAGTTGCTATATGAAAGACACAGAGGTATAATAATAAAGAATAAAAAAACAAGAAACTAGGAGAAGATATGAAAGAAAAAAGTGTCCATGTCGATGTATTAAAAACAGGACATATTGGAGTGTTTGATTCAGGAATTGGAGGGGTAACAGTTTTAAAAGAAATAATAAAAATACTTCCGGATGAGAATTATATTTATTATAGTGACTCTAAGAACAATCCATATGGTGATAAAACAGATAAAGAAATTTTAGAAATATGTGACAAAATTGTTTCTTATCTAATTTATAGAAATTGTAAAATAATCGTAATTGCTTGTAATACAGCAAGTGCAAAGGCAGTACATTATTTAAGAAAAAAATACTTGCGGGATTCTCTTTATTGCAATTGAACCTGCCTATAAAATGGTATATGATTATGCCTATGATAAACCAACTTTAATAATGGCAACAAAAGGAACGATAAGAAGTGAAAAATTTAATCTGTTATATCATAAATATGATAATCATCAAACCGAATTGCTACCTTGTGTGGGACTTGCAGATATGATAGAAGAAGGAAATAAAGAGAAAATCAAAAGATATGTGGAAGAATTGCTTTGTAAATATAAAAAAAAGATTAAAAATGTAGTGCTTCGGTTGTACACATTATCCTTTAATTCAAGAAGAAATTAAAAAAGTTTTAGGACAAGATATTATATTTTTTAATGGTGCTCCTAATTTAGCTAGCTATATAAAAGAAATACTACAAGAAAAAAATTTGCTTGCGAAAAATCAGGGAACTGTAGAGTTTATAGATTCACAAAACTTAGAAAATAAAAAAAGTAGATTTTATGAAATTTTGAAAGAGGTGTATAATAAATGAAAAAAACAAGAAATAAAAAAATAATAATAATTCCTATATTAATATTTTTATTTATACTAGTTCAATTAATATCTAATTATGTTAAAGCAGTTGCAACAAAAGAAGAGATGATAAAAGAAGAGGCAGAGTATTACGCAAGAAATATAGATTTAAGTAATATTACAAAAGAAGATGTTTTAAAAGCATATGATGAATTAAGTAAGAATTATACGAATGAAGAATTAGCAAATATTTTAGAAGAACATAAAGAAGAAATAAAACAGCAAGGAGTTAGTGAAGAGGTAATCGGAGCAGGTAAAGAATTACTAAAGACTACAGACAGAGATAGTGTAAGAAAAATTATTGAAGAAGATATCGATTTTGACAGTATAAAAGAAAAAGTAGAAGAAGGTTATACATCAAATCAGATTGTAAAAGAAGTAATTAGTGAAACTCCAAATGAAAAAAAGATTGAAATAGCAACTAAACTAGTATTAGCAAATACAATTGTAAGAACAATTTTAGTGATAGTTTGCATATTATTTATCTATGATACTATTCTTAGATGGATATTGTATAGAAAAGCAGGAAAACATGGTTGGGCATCTATTATTCCTTTGTATAGACAAATTGTTATGTATCAAATATGTGACTTATCTCCATGGCTAATGTTACTTTGGTTTATTCCAATATTTGGATGGGTAGCGATGTTTGTGATTGCTATCATGAAGAGATTTTGCTTAGCTAATTCGTTTGGAAGAGGTGCTTTATTTGGATTTGGATTATTAATCTTACAACCAATTTTCGGAAGTGTATTGGCTTTTAGTTCAAAAATAGATTATAAGGGAGAGTAATATGAAAATAATAAGAAATGTATTAAAAAATGAATTAAATGTCAGAACAGAAAGAAACTATCCAATTGAAGGAATAGAATTTATTGATATTACACCATTAATATTACAAAAAGAAACTTTAAATGAAATAATAGAAAGATTTGTAGAAGAATTAAAGGGAAAAAAGATTGATTATATTGTAGCACCAGAAGCTAGAGGTTTTTTATTTGGAACAGCAGTGGCAAATGCCTTGAAAATTGGATGCATACCGGTAAGAAAAAAAGGAAAGTTACCACCAACAACAGTTGAAATCCAATTTGAATATGAAAAAGAATATGGTAAGGATATTTTAGAACTTCCAAAGCTAGTAAATCAAGATTACAAAAATAAAAAGTTTTATATCATAGATGATATTTATGCAACTGGAAATACTATGAAGGCAATAAAAGAAACAATAGAAAAGTTAGGCGGAGAAGTGATTGGACAAGGGGTTGTTATGAATATTATTGAATTGAATAATCATAAAGAAGTATTTTCTTTACTTGATGTCAATGAAGAATAGAAAGATAAAGAAAAAATAAATAAAGTACTTGAAAAAATCAAACTATTCATATAAAATAGAAATGCAAAAACAAAAGTAGAAAAAGAGGTATGAAAATGCAAAAGAAGACAGAAACTAGAATGCTTGCTACTCTAGAGAGAGAGAGAGAGAGAGAGAGCTATAGTTTAGAAAAAGAAAAGAGAATAAAAATAAAAAATAAAGACAAGACTAAAACCTATGAAAAACAAAAAGGTTGTTAGCCTTGTCTTGTTGTGTTTTTGCTAGAAAAATAAAAGGAGACTAACTATATGAATGTCAAGTCTTTTTATGAAAAAAATTAATTTTTTTTAAAATGAATTAGTAC
>CANRKZ010000048.1 GCA_947631335.1 uncultured Clostridia bacterium | reverse complement strand
ACATCCATTGTAACTGTTCCTGATTTAGGGTTTGGCATTAATCCTTTTGGTCCTAATACTTTACCTAATCTTCCTACAACACCCATCATATCTGGAGTTGCAACTACAACATCATAATCAAACCAGTTATCATTTTGAATTTTTGGAATTAATTCCTCTGCTCCTACAAAATCTGCTCCTGCTTTTTCAGCTTCTTCTGCTTTTGGACCTTTTGCAAATACTAAAACTTTTTGTGTTTTTCCTGTTCCATTTGGAAGTACTACTGTACCTCTAACTTGTTGATCAGCATGCTTTGAATCAACACCTAATTTTACATGTAATTCAACTGTTTCGTCAAATTTTGTTTTTGGCATTTTTTCAATAATTTTTAAAGCTTCTTTTGCTTCATATTCTTTTGTTCTATCTACTAGTTTTGCACTTTCTGCATATCTTTTAGATATTTTCATTTTTCTTTACCTCCTTTGGTTCTAACGAGCTATACTCTCCCAATTTAAATTTTTTATAAATATCACTATTTATTCTATTAATTAATCAATTACAACTACACCCATAGCTCTAGCTGTTCCTTCAACCATACTCATCGCTGTTTCGATTGAAGCGGCATTTAAGTCTGGCATTTTTTGTTCAGCAATCTCTCTTACTTGTGCCTTAGTCATTTTTGCGACTTTTTCTTTATTTGGTTTTCCTGAACCTTTTTGAATTTTAATTGCTTTTTTTATTAATACTGCAACTGGTGGTACTTTTGTTATAAAATCAAAAGATTTATCCTTATAGACAGTTATAACTACTGGTATTATCATTCCAGGTTGATTTGCAGTTCTATCATTAAATTCTTTTACAAATTGCATGATATTAACACCACTTGAACCTAAAGCTGGACCTACTGGTGGAGCTGGTGATGCTTTTCCTGCTTCTATTTGCAATTTAATAATATTTGAAATTTCTTTTTCTGCCATTTTAATTGGCACCTCCCTTTATTATTTAACTTTTTGTACTTGTGAAAATTCTAATTCTACTGGTGTTTCCCTACCAAACATAGATACTAAAACTTTTACTTTATGTTTTTCTGTATTAATTTCTTGAACTGTACCTACAAACCCCTCAAATGGTCCATTCATAACTTGTACTTGTTCATTTACTTCATAATCCACATTTACTGGTATATCTTCAAATCCCATATTTCTAATTTCTTCATCTGTTAATGGTATTGGATCTGTTCCTGAACCTACAAATCCAGTAACACCTCTTGTGTTTCTTACAATATACCAAGACTCTTCTGTTACTATCATTTTTATTAATACATATCCTGGAAAAACTTTTTTTAGATTTGTTTTTCTTTTTCCATCTTTTATTTCAATTTGTTCCTCCATTGGAACAACAATATCAAAGAAAAAATCTTCTAATTCTCTATTTTTTATTGTTTTCTCCAAGTCTGTTTTTACTTTGTTTTCATAACCAGAATAAGTATGTACTACATACCATCTAGCTACCATATCATAATCTTTTTGAGACATTTTAGTAAGCCTCCTTTATATTCTTTTTATTCGGCATTGTCCTGTGTAGTACTACTTTCTATATTTTCAACATTCTCATTATTTTCTGAATTAGCACTATTTTCTTGTTCATTGATAGTTTCATTATTAGCTGTTTCTTCATTTTGTGTACTATTACTTCCTGTTTCATTCATAGATGTTACTACTTCTTTTATTCTATCAACACCCTGTTTATTTAATGTTTCAAACACTAAATCTAATACAAAAACAATTGCAGCTGTAATTAACACAATAGTTATTACGGCAACAGTATTATTTAGTAATTGTTTTGGTGTTGGCCAAATTACTTTTTTTAACTCAGCTTTAAAGTCTTTTGCAAAACTTTTTTTATTTTTATTGTTTTCTTTTTTATTTGTTTTTGTTTCTTTCTTAGCCATTTTATATCCTCCTTAAAATAGCTTAATTTACTATTTGGTTTCTTTATGTGTTGTACGTTTTTTACAGAATTTACAATACTTAACAATCTCTAGCCTATCTGTATTATTTCTCTTATTCTTTGAAGTCATATAATTTCTCCTTTTACATTCTGTACATTCTAATGTTATATTTTCTCTTGGTCCTTTTGCTGCCATATAAATAACACCTCCGTATTTTTAACCTTTTACTTTTTTGAAACGATGTGAGCGTATGTCCGTAATATACATACGCTCAAATATTTTACCATTTTTTTCTTCTTATGTCAATGGATTTTTATAAAATTTTGCTTATTTTTTACACTTCTTTTTTCTTTTTTTTACAGAAAATCCAAATTTCCCAATTTTGTTTCCTAGTTGATAATAATGTCCATTTGAATAAGCTATTAAATTGCATTTAGATATATCAAAAGCTCCTTTTTGATTAATATATTTTTTATCACTATTTATTGCTAAAACTTCTGCTATAAACATATGATGAGAACCTAATTCTTTTATTTCTTTTACTTTGCACTCTACTGATACTGGACTTTCTTTTATCATAGGACAATTAACAAAATTTGCTTTCTCTTTATGTAAGTTCATTTCCTTAAATTTATCCACTTTGGCTCCTGTTTTTACGCCACACCAATCTGTAGCCTTAATCAAACTTTTTGTAGTTAAGTTAATTACAAACTCTCCTTGTTCTTTTATTAATTGATAAGAATATCTAGATGGTCTTACGGATATATATACTGTGGGAGGATCTGTATTTAATATTCCTGTCCATGCAACCGTAATGATATTTGAATTTTGCATTGTACCACAACTAACCATAACAGCTGGTATTGGATATAAAAATGTTCCTGGTTTCCAAGTTACCTTACTCATCTTATCTTCCTTCCTCTTTCGCTTTCATATTCCTTGTCTTTTGTTTATTTTCTTTACTAATCATAACCGCTGTCATCATTTCTTGTTCTATCGGGCTTAGTTCTTCTTCTCCTAAAGTAGTACTATATTCCCCATTTTCTTTTTTTTCAATCAATCCAATATATCCATCATTATATTTAGAACCTTCTATCATATCTTCTGTCAACAACTTATTTGCAACACAACTATAATATTGAGAATTAATTGGTCTTCCCGTTTTTTTATTTATTCCTAACTCTGACAATAATAAATCTGTATAAATTATATCTACTTTTTCTTCTCCTTCTATTGTTCTTCTTACTTCATATTCTCCTACATTTGATTCTAAAGCCCCGGTAAAATTTTCAAAAACTATTTCTGCTGTTTTTCTTATAACAATATCATTTCCATTTTTTAAAACAATATATGGTACTTCTTTCTTTTCTTTTCTTATTACCTTTTTTTCTCCTTTTTCATTTGTATTTATTAATCCCTTATTGTAGTAATTTTTCTTTGAATATTTCTCTTTTATAAGCTCTTTTCTATATTCTTCTTTAGCCTCTTGTTCTTTTCGATTCAAAAATTTTTCATATCTTGTTCTATTATTAGAAGTATCAATTAAATGATAATATCGTGTAGCTTTTGTAATTATATATTCAATTTTATTTTTTTCTTTAAATCCTATTTTTTCATTTTCTAATACTTTATTACATTCTTTTATCATCTTCTTATATGCCGATTCTATAAGAGAATTAGCTCTATTTTCTGGATACATTTTTATATTCCTTTCAGAAATACCAAAAAAATTATATGCTGTTTCGTGAATTAATGGTCTTTCCTTATTTATTTTTCTTCTTTCCAATTCTCTATTGTATATAATTCTTAACGGCTCCGATTTTATTGTTTCATATGCTGTTGTAAGTTCTTTTATCTTTTCTTTTATTTCTTTTATTTTATGTGGATTATTAATATTACGATCTATCCCGTACTGTAAAATTTTTAATTGTGATTCATAAGAATTTTTAATAATTTTATTTTTTTGTTCTTCTTTTCTTTGTATTAACTGAACCAAGTTATCAGTGTCTTGATGTAATGTCCAATTTATTATCTCACTTCTAAGTCCTAAAATTTCATAACAATTTTCTTTCTTACTCATTATATCCCTCCATTTTCTTCTTATCCTTATTCTATCATATTTTTCAAAACAAAGCAAAATTATCTAAAAATAGACTACAAATCAGTAAAATACTAATTTCTAGTCTATTTTTAGAAAATAAAAAAACTAGCAACAACCTATCTTCCCAACAGGGTAACCCGTAAGTATTTTCGGCACATTTAGGCTTGACTTCTGTGTTCGGAATGGGAACAGGTATTACCCTAAATGTCATAGTCACTAGAAAATTACTGTGTTATAAGCACACTCAAAAATACATAGATGAATCTTAGGTTCGTTTTAGTTTTATTGACTCTTCTCTTTCTATAAATTAT
>CANRKZ010000047.1 GCA_947631335.1 uncultured Clostridia bacterium | reverse complement strand
TATACTATTCATAATCCAAAACTCCCTTCATTTTATAATTTCTTTATGTGTCGAATCATATTGATTTTATATTATGATGGGAGTTTTGTCTATTACAAAGCTAAAGCCTTCTTTACTACCGGCATAGCCAGAAGTATATATACAAAAAGAATCATAGCCACCCGTAAAATGGGTGGCTATGATGATTAAGATATATTCTCTTTTAACTCTTTTTTATTTCTTATTATATCTACTACATAAGTAATAATCAATGTAACTATTGTTATACAAAGCAAAATTAGTATATAACTTCCCTTCCAGTTGCTTGCCGTTGGTACTAAAATTTCTCTTAACAATTTTATAGCATATGTCATTGGTAAATATGCTGATAATGGTTGGAAACCTTTACTAATAGTTTCAATAGGAAAGGTTCCACCTGATGCTGCAAGTTGTAATACTAATATTATTAATGCTAAGAATTTTCCTATATCTCCAAAATTTCTAATTAAGCATTGTATTATACTCATAAATGTTATTCCAATTAAAGAACTTGCCAAGTAATATAATCCTACGTTTTGAACTTCATATCCTAATCCTATTTTTAATAATGCACCTGTTATAATACCTTCTATTGCACCTATTAGTATGTATAATATATTCTGCAATAATTTGTTTTTATTATCGCTTCCAAATATTTTGAATCTATTTTTTTGATCATAATATAAAACTACATAGCACATTAGTGCCCCTACCCATAGTCCTATAGACAAGAACAATGGAGTAAATGCTATACCATATGAATTTACTTCTCCATAAGCTTCAGTTTTAAATTCTACCGGATTCTCTGTAAATTCTTTTATACCATCTAAACTTTTAAGTTGCTCTTTTGTTTCAGTTATTCCTTTATCTATTTTATCATTAAATGTTTGAACTCCTTTTACAAGTTCAGTACTTCCATTATATGCTGTTTGCGTTCCCTCTTGCAATGTATTTAATGCCGTTTTTACTTGTGAAGAGCTATTACTTAATGTGGCTAAACCGGATGTTAAATTGCTACTTCCGGCTTTTAATGATTGTGTTCCTGTAACAAGCGTTGATATTCCAGCTTTTAATTTTCCAGATCCATCATTAATCTGAGATAAGTAATATTTTAAATTTCCTATTCCATCTGATAATAATTTTAAACTTTTACCACTTTCACTTGCTAATTTTTGTGTACCTTGAGATAATGTATTTGATCCAGTTGTTAGTTTTGTTTCTGAAGAATTTAATTGATTAATAACTATATCAGCTGTTCCACTTTTAAGAGCTCCACTCGATTCTAGTTGTTTTAACATTCCATGTACCCCATTGATGTATTCTTGAATTCCAGAATCTAAATTTTGTGCACCAGTATTTATTGTATTTATACTGCTTGCTAATGTCGTAATCCCAGATGTACTTTGTGATGATAGTTCATCAGCTCCTGTTTTAATTTGTGAAATTGCAGAATCAAGTGAAGTTGCACCACTATCTAAACTTGATACTCCTGAATTTACTTGGTTTATTCCAGCATTTAAAGTATTACTTCCTTCTGATGCTGATTTAATACCATTATCAAACTCAGTGTAACTGTTGTTTAATGTTGATGTTCCTTCATTTAATTCTTGTAATCCTGAATTTAAACTTTTTGAACCTCCCAATATTTCTTTTGCACCATCTGATGTTGCTTCTAAACTATCAGGAACTTCTTCTAATTTATCAGCTAAATTTTCTACTACTTTTCCACTTATTTTTTCTTCTAAACTTGTTTCCATTGTTTTTACTGCACTATTCACAATTTGTGTAGCTAAGTAGTTCGTTGCTTGGTTTGGACTATATGTAATTTGAGCAATTTGTTTATCTGTTGTTGAAGCGCTATTTAGACATTCAGTAAAATCACTTGGAATGGTTATGGCTGCGTAATAATTGCCATCTTTCAATCCCTTATTTGCTGTTTCTTCATCTACCTCGCAAAGATTAAATACATTGCTATCTTTTACACTTTGCACAAATTCTCTTCCTTCGTTTTCTTCATCTTTTCCTTTGTCTAAGTTTACAATAGCAATTTTCATATCTGTTAAATTTCCATATGGATCCCAATAAGATTTTAAATAAAAAAAACTATATATTATTGGAATTAATAAAACAACTGCAAAAATTACTATTTTCATAATTCTTTCTTTTTTCATTTTATTCATCTTCCTTTCTTAAACCCTTTCTTAAAATTTTTGAAATACTATTTGCTATCTTTTGTTCATCTAATTTTCTTTCTTTGCTATCCCATTCTAATATTAATGCAATATACATTTTGTAGATTAGAAAAGTTGTAATTTCTAAGTCTTCATAATATATATACTTTTTCTCTTTAGCTATTATTAACTTTTCTTTTATATAATTTTGTATTTGGTCATCTATTAATTTAAGATTTTGTATTACAGCCGGATTTTTAAGTAATTCTGCTTCCCTAGTTATTATATTTAAAAAATCCCTTTCTTTTCTATATTTTAGTAATCTATAAATTACTTGATTTATTATATCGAAAAAATCATCATTGCTACGTTCCACTTCTTCTATAATAGATTTCATATATTTTATCTCTTCCATTATAAAATATTTTAATAAATCTTCTTTACTGGAAAAGTACATATATATTGTTCTTTTTGTCACTCCTGCCTCTTTTGCAATCTCATCCATAGATACTTTTTTAAATCCAAATTTATGAAATAATTTTCTTGCAGTTTCAATTACTTGTTCTTCTTTCATTATTTTTTCTCCTTGTATACTTGTATACTATTTTCGTATATTAGTATACTTTATAATATTAAATTTGTCAAGTTTAAAATTATATTATGTATTTTTCAATATATGTTTCTCAATTATTCTAAAACAGTAAAAAATATCAAAGAGGCCTATTTTCTATGATTTACCTCTTTGATTCTAACCTTATTTTATTGCAAAATGAATTAAATATTAAAATAATCATTCAAGACAAATTCTCTATCAGTTAAGTAATTTAAAATTCCACTATCAGTTTTAAAATTAAATTTCAAAATATAACTTTGAAGTAATTGATATTTTTTACCAAATCTTTTATTAATATCATTTTTTCCATACTTACCGGTCGCCAATAATTGGAATTCCTAGGTACGCTAAATGAGCACGAATCTGATGGGTTTTTCCTGTTTCTATTTCAACATCTAAAAGGCAAGTATTATCTTCTCTTTTTTCTAGAACACGATAAGTAGTAATAATTTTTTGATATCCTTTTTTAAAAAAGTCGCTAATATATACTTTAGATTTTTTATTATCTTTAAATAAATACGCTTCACATCTTTTATATGTTTCTTTTGGAATTCCATAAACAAGAGCAAGATAATGTTTTTCAATTTCGTGTTTTTTAAATTTTTCCAATAAAATATTTAAACTTTTTTCATTTTTAGCAAATAAAACTAAACCGGTAGTATTTCTATCTATTCTATGGCAAGGCATAGGCTTAAATGTTTTTGAATATCTTTGTTGAATATAAGTTGTTAGACTGTTATTACCCGTAACCTCAAGATTATATGTCTTATTTATAATTAAAATATTTTCATCCTCAAAAAACACATTTGGAATAAACTTATGTTCTAATAGGGCTTCAGAAATATATACTAAAATTTCATCTCCCTCAAAAACAGTAACATTTTCATTAACTCTTTTCCCATTTACTTTAATATCTTTTTTTCTTAATGTTTTATAAAATAGATTAGAATTTAGGGATGAAATATTTTCAAATAAAAATTTACTTAATTTTTTTTCATGATATTTTTTATCTACAATTAATTTTTTCATATTATGATTATAAAGTAAAAAAAGTATAGAAATCAAGAGATTTATATAAAAATAATTTATTTATTGAAATTATTTTTAATTTTTCTATAAATTTATTTGCACATTTTTTACTTTTTGAATACGATATCTTAGGTGATTTTATGGCAATTGTTAAAACTAATATTAATTATACGTATGAAATTATGATGGCTAACCTTTATGAATTAAATACTACTTATCCATTTTTACAAATGCAATTTGTTGGCTATAGTGTACTTGGCAGAGCACTTCCTGTTATTAGACTTGGTCATGGTACAAAACAAGTTTTTTATTCAGCTTCTTTTCATGCTAATGAATGGATTACAAGTGTTTTGCTAATGAAATTTATAGAAGATTACTGTATATCATATAATGATAATACCAGTATCTTTGGCTATCATATTAGAAATTTATTTAGATATTCTTCAATTTATATTATGCCAATGGTAAATCCAGATGGCGTTGATTTAGTTACTGGACATTACGATAAAAATAGTAGTATTTATCGTTCTTTTAAATATATTTCTAATAACTATCCTGAAATACCTTTTCCTAATGGTTGGAAATCTAATTTCAATGGTGTGGATTTAAA
>CANRKZ010000046.1 GCA_947631335.1 uncultured Clostridia bacterium | reverse complement strand
TGTTATTTTATTGCTATATTGAAGTAAGAATAATAATTTGAGTGCGTCAAATACTTAAATAATAGCAGAGTTTTTATAAACCCTGCTATTCTATGTTTTTAGTAATTTAAGTAAATATTTATCTTCTTCTATAGCAACCAGAAATTTGACCTGTTGTACCATTTACATTTGAATTCGGAATCACATTAATTCTAGCAGTCACTCCATTACTAATTGTATTAAGATTATTATTTCCATTATTAGATTCTCCACATCCACATCCTGAAGTATTCATATTTCCATTTATATTGTTGGAACTTATTGTCAACAAATCATTATTAGTCCCGTTACATCCATTGCTAGATATAGTAAGTAAATTCCCATTTTCTAAATTACCGCAATTGCTATTAATACTAAGTAACTCATTAGAATTATTATTGTTTCTTTGGCATTTACAACAATTCTCATTTTCATCATCTTCTCTAAAATGTCTTATTAGTCTGCAAATAAGACATACAATAACTGCTGTAATGAAACTAATAATGCTATAAATGATAGTTGCAACTAGAAAATTTAAATTGTTTACAATAAATGTAACAATTAAAAAAATCGCAAAAATAATTGCTGCTACTAGAGGTGGACTTTTTAAAATCTTTTGTAATGCAATTGAAATAATAATAGTAGCAATTGGTAAGGCAAAAAATATAAGTAAAATATTCATAACTTTTCTCTCCTTCTTTTTTACTATATTTTATGTCTTACCTTTTTATTTGGTTAACAAAATCTATTCATATTCTACTTTTACTAAATACAGTCCTTGTGGGGGCAAAGTTTTTCCAGCATTTTCTCTTTTTTTAGATTTTATAATACGAGGAATTTCTTCTGGTTGTATTTTTCCGATTCCAACTTCTAGTATTGTTCCTGCTATAATTCTTACCATATTATACAAAAATCCATTTCCTGTTATTTCAATCCAAATTCTTTGATTTGGCATCTCTTTTACTTCTGCTTGATATATCGTTCTGACACTACTTTTACTGCTAGTTCCACTTGCTTTAAAAGCTTTGAAATCATGTTCTCCTTCAAAATATTTTATTGCTTCTTGCATCTTCTTTATATCTAAGAAAGCTGGAATATGGGTCTCTAAATTTCTATAAATAGCTGTCCCATATTTTGAATTATTAATTACATATCGATATGTCTTTTTCTTACAAGTAAGTCTACTATGAAATTTTTCATCTACTTCTTCTGCCGATAAAATTCGAATGGACTTCTTTAAATTACTATTGATTGCAATTGGAAATTTGTCGATTAATAATCTTGAATTCGTTTTAAAATTCGCTACTTGCCCTAGGCTATGAACACCTCTATCTGTTCTTCCAGAAGCTATTAAATCTATTTTTTCTCCAGTAACTACCTCAATTGCTTTTTCTATATTTCCTTGAATATTTAATTTATCCGGTTGCTTTTGCCAACCATTAAAATCTTTTCCATCATATTCTATTGTTAATTTTATATTTCTCATTTCTTATCCCTTCTAAAAATATATATTTATAAAAGTCGCAAATAAAATGCGACTTTTATAACTCTTGGTCTTTTTCTTTTTCTTTTTCTTTGTCTTTATCTTTTTCTTTTTTTACCCTATCTTTCCATTCTTTTAATTTGTTTTTTCTTTCTTTTTTTTCGGATGCAAATCTTTTTGTTACAATATTACTAATTAAAATCTTTTTTAATACATCTTCTCTAACATCTGCAATTAATGTTCCATCTTTTGCAACAGATATTTTTCCTGTTTCTTCTGAAACAACAACAACAATGCTATCTGATTCTTTAGAAATTCCAATTGCTGCTCGGTGTCTTGTTCCTAATTCTTTTGCTATATCTTTATCATCTGCTAATGGTAGCACACAAGCTGCAGAAGCTATTTTATTTCCTGATATTACTACAGCACCATCATGTAAAGGCGTTTTGGGTTCAAATATGTTTACTAGTAATTGTGGTGAAACTTCTGCATTCATTGGTATTCCTGTTGCAATAATATCTTGAATTTTGATATCTCTTTCTAAAACAATTAAAGCTCCTGTTTTTGTTTTAGAAAGCTCTGTTGCTGCAATTACTACTTTATATATATCTTCTTTAGTTTTTGTTGATAAATCTTTATCAATTCCAAAAAATTGGGTTAATTTATTCGTTCCTAATTGTTCTAAAGCCCTTCTGAGTTCTGGCTGAAAAATAACAATAATTGCAATTACACCTAAATTCATAATTCCTGTTAAAATCCAGTTTAAGATTTTTAAATTTAACAAACCACTTATCCATGTTGTAATAATTAAAAAAGCTATTCCCTTTATTAGTTGCCACGCTCTAGATCCTTTAACAATTCTGAAGAAACAATACATTAAAAATACTACTATTGTTAAATCAATTATTAAAGTTATCAATTCAAATGGATTAGTCTGTAATGACTTTATGTATTCTACTATATTATCTTTATAAAAATTTTCCCAATTCATTCCTAAATTAATTACCATTTATTTCTCCTACTATCTTATATTAGAGCAAAAACAAGTGTCGCAGCAGTTCCTACTACCATTAATAATGCCAAAAAACCTGCTATTGCTTTTACAAATATTTGACCTTTATCATATATACGTTTCTTTTCTATCTTTTCTTGTTTGTTTTTTTTCATTTTTTCCCTTCTTTCTATCTTTTTTAATATTATAGCATATTGTATAATTTTTTCAATAATTTCTTAACATTTACCACAATTTTCTATTATCTACTTATTACAGTAAATTCATTTCAATTACTTTAAATAAAATTTTTGGTAAAAGTTTTCCTATGAATCGGACATAATCCATATTCTTTTATAGCTGCTATATGTTTAGCTGTCCCATATCCTTTATGAGCAGAAAATCCATACTGAGAATATACTTCATCCCATTGCCTCATAATTCTATCTCTTGTTACTTTTGCTAAAATTGATGCCGCTGCTATATTGTAACATTTTGCATCTCCTTTTATAATTGGTTCATATGGGATTCCTCTCGTATTAATATGATTTAAAGCATCTATAATAATTAAATCTGGTTTTATCTCTAACCCATCTACAACTTGTGTTACACCTTTTTTAGTAGCATTTAAAATATTAATATCATCAATTACATCTTGTCCTATTATTGCGACAGAATAACTTATTGCTTCTTTTATTATTAAGTCATATAATTTTTCTCTTTTCTTTTCTGATACTTTTTTTGAGTCATTAATACCTTCTATCATAGAGTCTTGTGGCATAATAACACCTGCTACTACTACTGGTCCTGCCAAAGGGCCTCTTCCCGCTTCATCAATTCCACATATATTTTTAAATCCTTTAACATATAAATCTTTTTCTATTTCTTTTAATTTTATTAATCTTTCTTGTTCTTTTTCTTTCATTTTATTTTTATCCTTATTTCTTATATATACTATATTAATTATTCTTCTATCTCTTCAATATCTGTTAATGAATACTTTTCATTATATCCTTTTGTATTATACACTTCAACTTGTAAATTATTTTCATCAAATTTTACCAAATATTTTTCATCTTTATCTAACTCAATTTTATTTAACCCCCATTCGTTTAATGTTTCTTCTGTTAAAACATAGCATTCTGATACAGGAATTTTAGTATTATCTGGCATAGATTCACTTGCTGGTTTCAGTTTAGCACTGGTTACATATACTTCTTCTCTTACTATACTTTTTTTATTATCATCTGGATTAATTCCCATTTTAAAATTTGCTTTTTCTACATATTCTTTTGCCTTTGCTTCAATTAATAGCATATTCGTTTTTAATTCTTCTAAATTTGCTTTTTGTATCATTTCTTTTCCACTATATACAGCTATCCCTGCAATTATTAATAATATAATAATTGTTATTACTAAGCTAATTAGTGTAATTCCCTTATTTCTACTTTTTTCCATTTTTATCATCCTTTTCTCTTTTCTTTTTCTTATTATATATTTTTAGATTTTTTTTTTCAATACTAATTTAAAAGAAATTGAATTATAAAAAGAAAAAAATATAATATTTTTTCACAAAATTTTCACAAATCTATTGTATTATACCTATATATTAGGATAATATATTATAAATAAATATTTTAAGGAGGCTAAAATGGAAGAAAAAAATAAAGAAGAAAAAGCAACAAATTTTAAAACTGTTCAAAATCCTGGTAATTACAAAACTGTTTATGAATCTTCAGATGCTAATAAAGTAAAATTAGGATTTAGTAGAGGATTTTTTATTCCTTTTGTAAGTGGTATTTTAGGATGTGCTATAGTTATTGGAACTTGCTTTGGAATTCCTTCTATTCGTAATAATTTACTAGGAAATTTCACATCTACTACATCAAACTCTTCGGATGGTTTAAATAGTGAATATGTAAATCAAACATCCTTATCTAATTATTCCGATACTGCTGTGTATGCAGCAAATAAGATTTTACCTTGTATCGTTGGTATTAAAGTTGAATATAATGTAAACTCTTTAATTTCCATGTTTGGAAGACAAACGCAGACTTCTACAGCAACTGCTAGTGGATCTGGTATTATTATAAGTGATGATGGATACATTTTAACAAACAATCATATCGTAGCAACATCTACTTCTGAATCATACTATGAAGTTTCAGAAGCAACTAAAGTTATAGTTACCTTATTTAATGATGAAACAGAATACGAAGCCAAAATCATTGGTAAAGATGAACAAACAGATTTGGCTGTTATTAAAATAGAAAAAACAGGATTATCAAAAGCAGAATTTGCGGACTCTGATAACATAAAAGTTGGAGAATTTGCAATGGCTGTTGGAAATCCATTAGGCATGCAAAGTAGTATCACTTGTGGTGTTATTAGTGCAGTTAACCGAGAAGTAACTGATTCTGATGGTAAAAAATTTACATTAATTCAAACTGACGCAGCTATTAACTCTGGCAATAGTGGTGGTGCTTTAGTAAATAGCGAAGGAAAAGTAATTGGTATTAATACCTTAAAACTTTCTGGTACTGGAATTGAAGGTATGGGGTTTGCAATTCCAATCAATTCAACAACCGACATTACCTCTCAATTAATTCAATATAGCAAAGTAAAAAGACCTTATATTGGAATTTCTGGTATGGATCTAGATGAGCAAACAGCTAAAACTAATAATTTAGTAACTGGTATTTATGTAAAATCCGTTGAAGATTTCTCAGCGGCAGAAAAAGCTGGTATTAAACCTGGTGATGTTATTATAGAGGCTGAAGGTAAAAAAATTAGTAAAATGGATGAATTAAATGAAATTAAAAATTCTCATAAAATCGGTGATGAAATGAAAATTAAAGTAAATCGTAATGGACAAGAAAAAGAATTAACTATTACTTTAGGTGAACAACCTTAATAAAAAAACTTAGCTAAGGAATGAAGTGGTAAAATGAAAGTAGACACAAAAAGTCTGCTTTCATTTTTTTCATTGTGTTAAAATAAATTCAAAGGAG
>CANRKZ010000045.1 GCA_947631335.1 uncultured Clostridia bacterium | reverse complement strand
ATTTTATAAAATGTTACCCTTTAAATATTGAAAACATACATAAAATACGTTATAATATTAAATAGTGTCTCACTATCATAAGGAGCGGTATCGAAGTGGTCATAACGAGCTACACTGGAACTGTAGTAGTCGCTTAAAAGCGGCCCGTGGGTTCGAATCCCACCCGCTCCGCCAAAGTAAAGAAATTATCAAAACTTAAAGCTATTATTCTTCCCTATTATAAAAAAGGAATAAAAGCTCCTGGTATAGGATATTTTTTTAAAATATCTTCTTTTTTTACCCATATAAATTCTGAATTTATATTTTTGACTTGAATTTCATAACCTACCATATTCCATTCAATATGAGAAAAAATATGGTGATGTGTTCCTATTTTTTTAATTCTATTTCCTATTAGCTTCCAGTTTTCTAAAACACTTTCTATTTGTTTATTTTTTATCTTTTGATTGATATTAGGAAATTCATACATTCCTGCTAATAAACCTTCATTTGTTCTTTTTTGAATTGCTATTTTATTTTTAAATCTTAATAAAAATACTGTTTTTTCTTCTTTTCTTCTCTTTATTTTCTGATTACGTACAGGAATTTCTGCTACTAAATTTTCTTTTTTAGCTACACAAATTTCTTTTAATGGACAAATATTACAAAACGGATATCCATTTGGAATACAAATCAATTCTCCTAATTCCATTAATCCTTCATTAAAATCGCCTGCCTGTTTTGGCATAATTGCTTTTATTTTTTGTGCAAACTCTTTTTTATTTTTCATTTCTAAAACATCTTTTTTACTTCCTAATATTCTACTAATCACACGAAGTACATTTCCATCTACTGCTGGTACTTTTTGGTTGTAAGCAATTGAAGCAATTGCTCCTGCAGTATATTCTCCAATTCCTGGTAATTTTATTAACTCTTCATAAGTTTTAGGCATATTCCCGTCATAGTTTTCTTTTATAATATGTGCCGCTTTTTTTAAATTTCTGGCACGATTATAATATCCTAATCCTTCCCATAATTTTAATAATTTTTCTTCTTCTACTTCTGCCAAAGCTTGAATATTTGGTAATTCCTTCAAAAAGCGATTGTAGTATCGTTTTACTGATTTAATTTTTGTTTGTTGCAGCATAATCTCAGAAATCCATATCTGATAAGGAGTTTTCTCTTTTCTCCAGGGTAAATCCCTTTTATTTTGCTGATACCATTGTATAATAAGTCCTGGAATCTTTTTCATTAATTCTATTTCTTCCATATAATTATCCTTTTCTAGTTTAAATTATAAACATATATTTCATACAAAATCATTATGTTTATATAAACTTTTAACATTTCATCTACAACATTTTTTCTCTTGTTTACTTTTATATAATAGCATTTAATTATCCATCCGTATAGCTGGGTTTTAATTCTAAATAACAATCCACAGGTAACCCCGTGGATTGTTATTATCTATAAAATTTATACTTATGCATTTTCAACTGCTGTATTCATTACATCAATTGCTTCTTGTAATGCTGTTTCTACATCTTCTACTGTTTCAGCTGCCTTTATTTTTTCTTGACCATTATCTAATGCTTCTGCCAAATCTTGGAAAGCTTGTCCTGAAACATCATTATCTATTTTTTCCATACTTTCATCAAAGTAATCATTTAAAGATTTTAATGCATCTTTCTTTGCATCATATAATTCTTTTACATCTTGCATTGCTTTATTAGATTCTTCTACTATTGCTGTAACTTCTTCTGGTGTTTGCGCTGTTTCTATAGCTTCTAAGGCTTCTTCTATTATTGGTCCTATGTCTTGAATTATTTCATTAACTTCTTCTTTCGTATAACCACTTATAATGTCATTCATTGTAGTTTGTACATCACTTTTACCTTGTGCTTTTGCGTCAACTAATTTTTCTTCGTCAGTTTTAATTGCATCTATAGCTGCTTTTGCATCTTTTAATACCTGTTCTAGTTTTTCTATTGATTCTGCTTGATCAATTTTATTATTCCACTCATTCTTTGTTGAAAGTATATCATCTATTAATTCATCATTTTGATTTAATTTATCTATTACATAAGAATTAAGTTCTTTTTTAGCTTCTATTTTAGCATCTGCTAATGCTTTTTCAGCCGCTTCTCTTTCTGCTATTTTTTCATCAGATTCAATTGCATCCATTGCTGCTTTTGCATTTTCTAATGCTTGTTGAACCTCTTCTGGTGTTGTTGCTTCTTTTATTGCATCAAATCCTTTTAATAATTCATCTTCTAATGCTTGTGCATTTTGTTGATGATTTGGTAATAGTTCATTTATGTAATTTACTAATTCATCTTCTGCCGCATTTTTAGCATCTATTAAAGCTTGCTTATCTATTATTTGAATTTCAATAGCTTCTATTGCTAAAGATTTTCCTGTTGTTCCAACAAAAACACCTTCTTTAGCTATAACCCAATCTTGCCATCCTTGTCCTGATACATGTGCTCTATATTTTATTTCATATCTTTCAAGATTTTCTGGAACTATTTCAACAGCTTCTATTGGTATAGATTTTCCTGTTGTTCCTGCTACTCCTGTACCTTTTTCATTGTCAGCTGTAATCCATCCTTGCCAAGCAAGATTTGAAAGATGTACACGATATTTTATAGCTGCTCCTTCTGGTGCATTTTCTGGCATATTGAAATTAATCTCTAAAGCTTCCATTGCTAAAGATTTTCCTGTTGTTCCAGCAGTATGTGGAGAAGCCTTAAATCCTTGCCATCCTTCTTCTGAAACGTGTGCTCTATATGTAAGGTCACCTTCTTCATCTACTATTGGTTCAGGTAATTTTACAAGTCTTATCTCTAATGCTTCTATTTGTTTAGCTTGACCTGTTGTTCCGGCAACCTCACCTGCTTTAACCCAATTTTGCCATCCAATATCGGCAACATGTGCACGATACTCTATTGTATAGCCTTCAAGTCCTTCTACATTAATCTTAACCGCTTCCATTCGTTTAGCCTGTCCAACTGTTCCTGCTGTTTCTGTATTGTCTAAATCCTCAACTGAATTCATCCATCCTTTATCTGCAACGTGTGCAGAATATGTTAATTTTGCATTTCCTGCATTTGTTAAATTAATTTGTAAAGCCTCCATTCTTCTGCTTTCACCTGTTGTTCCGGCTGTTTGTCCTGCTTCTACGAAGTCTAACCAACCATTGTCTGCAACATGTGCTCTATATGACAATTGTGGCATAGATGTATTTTCGTCAGCAGCTAATACTTTTGATGGTTTAGTTGTAAAAAAGCTCATAGCTGTAACAAAACTAACCATCGCTATTCCTGAATTTTTCAGAAATTTACTTGCCATAATTTTACCTCCCCTTTTTTATATATTTACAAAATAATTATAACACCTTAATATTTAATTTTCAATATTTTTTATAAAAATATTACTCCTATCTAAATGTAATTAAGCTAAAACATTTATCCTATTTTTATTATGATTAGCAAACCATAATTATTCTATCAAAAAGGAGGAATTTTTTACTCCTTTTTAGAAACTTTTAGCTCCTGTAAAACAGGAGCTAAGTACACAATAATTATTTTTTCAAAATACTTTTAAAAAAGTCTAAAATGTTTCTATAGTATGGTTTATTTTTTATTTCAACTAAATCTACTTCTTGTTTTGAGTTGTTTATAGTGTTTTTGTCAACTTTATGAGCAAAGATATTATTTGGATTATATTTTTGATATTTTTCTCGTTCTAATCTCTCTTGATTTTTATATAATAAATTTTTTAATACTTTCTTTTGCTTTTCTGTTGCAAAATAATCTCTATATAATGAAACTAATATTGCATTTGCATTTGGTGAAATATTTTGTTTTTCTAAATCTATACTTGGATTAATTGTAAAGTTATACTCTTGATCCTTATTTTTTTCATAAAAATCTAATTTCTTTTTTGGAATTTTTTTTAATTCCTCTTCAGATAAATGGTTAATAATTTCCAATACTTCTGTATATGCTCTCCTATATAAATTATTCATCTCTGATTACTCCTTCTTCTTTTTCAGGTGTTAAATTTGCTTCCATTTTATCCATTTGCTCTACTTGTTTTGGAGTAACCCCTTGAGATATAGCATTTTTAACAACATCTTTCATAGAAATATTTTTACTTTGTTTTTTTAAATTTTTCTCTATTTTATTTGAAAACTTTTTCATGATTTCTGGTGATTTTGGTGAAATAATTTGTATTAAATCTCGATTACTATATAAGAAGTTGTATCCTACTTCTTCTAAATTTGAAAAATCTGCTTGTTTTAAAACTTTATTACAAAATAGGAAATTATTTCTCACTTTTTTTAATTCTGAGAAGTCTACTTGTTTTAATCCTTGATTACAATATAAAAAATTATCTCCTACTTCTTCTAATTTTGAAAAATTCACTTCTACTAATCTTTTATTTTCACTTAAGAACCAACTTGCTACTTTCTCTAAATTTGAAAAATCTACCTTTGTTAATTCTTGATTATTATATAAGAAATTATCACCTGCTTGTTTTAACTTTGAAAAATCTCCTTGGCTTAAGACTTTATTATAAAACAAAAAATTGTCTCCCACTTTCTTTAATTTTAAAAAATTTCCTTTACTTAAAACTTGATTTCTATATAAGAAATCATCTCCTACTTCTTCTAATTCTGAAAAATCTCCTTGGCTTAGGCATTTATTTTTATATAAAAAGCGTCTTCCTACTTGTTTTATATTTTGCAATTCCAAATGTGTTAAAGTTTGATTCTCAGATAAAAAATTATCTCCTACTTTCTCTAATTCATTATTTTTATATCCTATTATTTGATTATCTCTATCTATTTCAATTATTATGCTCTTATTTTTATCTTCTTCAATTATAATTTCTTTTGTTTGTTTTTCTTTATTTTTTTTTACTTTTATTTTTGCTTCACTTAAATCTTGTAAAGAATCTACAAAACTGTCTTCTATTTTAGAATCGTATAATCTTATCTTTTTATTTTTTATATCTAAAATGAAATAATCCATTAATATTTTACTTTCTGGATTTTCTATTGTTTTAGCTTCTCCATTTTCAATAACTATATTTCCTGGACAATAATATATTCTGTTTATTTCTTTATTATATTTGTAGTATTTTCCATCATTCGCCAAAACATATCCAGGCATTTCCAATTTTTTTATATTTGAACTATTTGAACTATTTAATTTTAATCCATATTCCTCTTTTAGTAATGTCTTAAAACTTTTTGTTAGTCCTGGAGCTATTCTGTCTAAATCATTACCATATGTAGCATCTGGATTATCAACTATATCATTGTATCTATTCTTTATTGATACTGTACACATTCCTTGTTTTTGAAATTGTATGCTCATAACTGATGTTCCGTATTCATCTTCTCTTTTAGGATTTTTAAATTTTTCTCTTTTAATCTTTTCTGCATTCTTTTTCACAGCCCAAAAGACCACACATTCATCTAATCTTCCACCCAAAAATGTACATAGCTCTTCGTCTTGTTCATAGTATTTTTTAAATTCTTGTATTTCTTTTTCTGTTTTACATTCATATAAATTATATCCTGCTTCATCTAAAATTTCATATGGGTTTTTTTCTGTTATTTCTTTCTTTTCTTTTTTCTCTATATTTACCTTACTGTATATATAGTTTTTAAACTTTTCTTCTAATTTCGCATTTTGTATATCCTCATATAATGTTTTACTATTTTTTGAAAATGATGAAACTAATATATCATATAACAGTCCTTCTCGTTCTAATAATGTATTAAAAAGAGTTCTACACATTTTCATAAAATCTTCTCCATAGTCTTTTTTTATTTTCTTAAGTTCTTTTGATTCACTCATTTTTCTCCTCTATCCAAATAAATTTTTTAAATATCTTTTCTTTTCCGTATTTATTTTTAAAATCATTAAATGAATACCTTAATACTTTAACCAAAATATTTTATCTTTAATAATTCTTTATTCATATATAATTTCCAATTTTAGTTTCTAAATTATATAACTATTAATTTTTATTAGGTATTTTAGTTTAGTTAAATTTATTCATCTCTTTTTTTATAACTTACTATTTATATTGGTAATTATACTAAATTTTTTAAAATTTTACAATATTTTGAATATTTTTAGTCTTAATTAAAAAATATAAAATTAACTTTTAATTGCTATAAAGAATATATAACTAATCAATACAGATGTTAAAATATGAGCCACAACATTCCTTATATATAAAAAGATGTCTTTATAGAACTATAAAATCCTATAAAAACACCT
>CANRKZ010000044.1 GCA_947631335.1 uncultured Clostridia bacterium | reverse complement strand
CTATAATCTTGAGCATCTTCTTTATCTCTCATTGAAAATGTTTTTCCTGATACATCATCCCATCTTAATGTTTCTTGTTCTATTTTTCCACCTTCTTCTAATACATTGATTTGTCTATCTATCTCATACTCAATTGCCCTTACTATACTTCTAAATGAGTTCATGTTTTTCATTTCTGTACGAGTTCCTAATTTTGTTTCTCCTTTTTTTCTCACAGAAACGTTAACATCAGCTCTTAATGATCCTTCTTGCATTTTACAATCAGATACTTCTATATATTCAAATATTGATTTTAATTTTTTTAAATAGCTTTCCGCTTCTTCAGCACTTCTCATGTCTGGTCTTGATACTGTCTCTATTAAAGGAACACCTGCTCTGTTTAAATCAACTAGGCTCCCTCCTCCAAAATCATCATGGTTTAGTTTTCCAGCATCTTCTTCAATATGAATCCTTTCTATTCTAATTACTTTCTTTCCATTTTTTGTTTCTATTTCTACTTTTCCATTTTCACATAGTGGCTTATCATATTGTGATATTTGATAAGATTTAGGTAAATCTGGATAATAATAATTTTTTCTATCATTTTTACTACTTTTAGAAATTTCACAGTTAGTTGCAAGACCTGCTTTTACTGCATATTCTACAACTTTTTCATTTAATACTGGCAAAGTTCCTGGCATTGCCATACATATTGGACATGTTTGTGTATTAGGTGCTCCTCCAAACTCTGTTGGACAAGAACAAAATATCTTTGTCTTAGTAGAAAGCTCTGCATGCACTTCAAGTCCTATTATAACTTCATAATCTTCTCTTGACATCTATTTTCCTCCTTTTGAGATACTTATTTTTTAAATTCAGGTTTATATTTTTCTCTAAATTTAATTTTTTGTTCTAACGTATAAGCTGCATTTAATATAGTTTCTTCACTGAATTTATTTCCAATTAGTTGCACCCCAATTGGCATCCCCTCCTTATCTACGCCACAAGGAATTGATATTCCTGGAAGTCCGGCAATATTTACAGAAACTGTACAAATATCCGCTAAATACATTTCTAATGGACTGTCTGATTTAGATCCAACATTAAAAGCTACTGTTGGTGATGTTGGTGTTAAAATAACATCATATTTCTCAAATCCTTTATTAAATTCATTCATAACTAAAGTACGTACTTGCTGTGCTTTCTTATAATAAGCATCGTAATATCCTGATGATAAAACATAAGTTCCAAGTATAATTCTTCTTTTTACTTCTGGTCCAAATCCTTCACTTCTAGATTTTTTATAAAGCTCTTTTAAGTTTTTGAACTCTTCTGTCCTGTAACCATAACGAATACCATCAAATCTTCCTAAGTTAGAACTTGCCTCTGCACATGCTATAATATAATACGTTGCTAAAGCATATTGAGCAACATCTAGTGAAAATTCTTCTATTTCTGCTCCTAAATTTTTATATGTTTCTATTGCTTTTTGTAAAGATGATTTTACTTCCTCATTAATTCCTTCTCCAAAAAATTCTTTTGGTATTCCTATTTTTAGTCCTTTTACATCATTTTTTAAACATTTTGTATAATCTATTTTTTCTCTATCACTTGAAGTAGTATCTTTTTCATCATGACCAGCTATTAAATTTAGTAATATTGCACTATCATATACATCTTTTGTAATAGGTCCTATTTGGTCTAAAGATGAGGCAAATGCTACTAACCCATATCTTGAAACTAATCCATAGGTAGGTTTTAATCCTACAACTCCACAAAAACTAGAAGGTTGCCTAATAGATCCTCCCGTATCAGATCCTAAAGCCCATGGAACCATATTAGCTGCTACTGCTGCTGCTGATCCTCCTGAAGATCCCCCTGGTACTTTATTTAAATCCCATGGATTTCTAGTTTTCTTAAAATAAGAATATTCGGTTGAACCTCCCATAGCAAATTCATCCATATTTAATTTACCTAAATTAATCATATTCTCTTTATTTAGATTTTCTACAACTGTTGCATCATATGGAGCTACAAAATTTTCCAGCATACGAGAACTACAAGTAGTTTTTATTCCCTTTGTACACATATTATCTTTTATTCCAATTGGAATTCCTGCAAACTCTCCTGTTATTTCTCCTCTTTCTACTTTTTCTTGTATTTTTTTTGCTTGTTCGTTGGCTTCCTTTGTTAATACTGTTACAAAAGCTTGTACATCTTTTTCTTTTTCATTAATTCTATCTGTATATGCTTTTGTTATCTCAGTAATCGTTAATTCTTTATTCTTTAATTTTTCTTGTAATTCATGAACAGTTAATTCTGTAATATTCATTAATTTTCCTCCCTTAGTTTTACAATTTTCTGATATAGATGTGGCCACGAATATACTCTTGTTATTTTTTCATCTTGTAAATTTTTATTTACCCATGTATCCATTAAAAATACTTTTGCATTACTTCCATAAGCAATACTTTTGCAATTATCAAAACTATCATCTACAAAAACATCTATATTTTTATCTTTTACGATTTTAAGCTTTTCATCAGCATTCATAAAAAATTCATCATATTGGACATCATTATTTCTTAACCATTCTAATGTAATTTCTTTTACATTATGATTTTCCATATCCCACCTTGCTGTAATTAAATATATTTTATTCCCTTTTTCTTTTAACTTTTTTATTTTCTCTGTAGCAAATGTTTTTATATTCACCTTTCTTAATATTTTTGCATAATACTTGTTCCAAAATTTAAGCGCTTCTTCTTTTGTCCAATGATGCATTAATTCAATATAAAAATGATTTGTTGTTTTCGTATTATCAAAAACCGGACTTCTTTTTAATTCTTCTATCGTATATTTTTGTGCATATTCAAACAAAGTAGCATATGTCTCTGATATGGTATCATCAATATCAATTCCTATGTTCATATTTCCTCCTAATTAATTACTTTTGGTATTTTGAACATATTTTGTTCTTTTGACTTAGCATTTTGCAATAAGGCCTCGATATCTTCAAATTTCTTTACTTCATCTTTTCTAAATACGTTTTTTGATTCATTTGCTCCTATGGTTATATCTAATCCTTCGACTGGTGCATTATTTACAATATTGGCAAAATTTAATATATCTTGTAGATGTAATAAATAAGTATCTATTTCATTTTCTTCTAAATTTAATTTTGCTAAATCAGCTATGTGTAAAATCTCTTCTTTGCTTACTTGCATCATTCATCTCTTCCTTTCTTAATCTCAATTTGTTTCCTATTATATACTTTTTTTACCAAAAAAACAAGCCCTAAAAGGCTTGTTATATAAAAAGATTAATTTACTTTATTTTTTAAATATTGACATGATTTTATTAATAATTTTTCTATACCATTTTATTTTTTCTATTTTTATTAAGTCAGTATTTTTTTCATTCTCATTTGTTTTTTTATCTTTTTTCTTAAATAGATTATCTGGGTTATATTTTTCTCTTAATTCTTGCTCTATTCTTTTTTCTTCTTCTGATTCTTCCCTTAATAATTGTTCTCTCTCTTCTTTGCTTACTAAGTAATCTCTATATATAACAGCTAAAATTTGTTGTGTTTCCTCCAAAATAGTATCTTCCCAATGTAAATCATTGAAGTTAATTTCAGGAGTATATTCTTTATCCATGTTTTTTGAAATAAAATTATTAAAATTTTCTGGTATACTTTCTTTTATCATCTTTTCAGAATTATTTAGTATAACAAAAACTTCTTTTAAAGCTTTAGGATAATTATCTTTCAATTTTAATACCTTCTTTCGTATTCTTTCTATCTAGCTTCGTCACTATTATCTTGTTCTGATTCTGTTTGAATATCTTTTTCTTCTGCATTTCTTTCTTTGCTAAATCTATTTCTTAAGTTATCTACAATTCCTCGTAATTTTCCTTTTGCCTTTTGATATATTTGTGCAAACTTAGATTGTTTTATTGGTGGTGTAGCTTCTACTTTTGATTCTTCTTTTTCAATTGGTTTAATTTTTGCACTTCCCCATTTTTCATACAATTCATTAATTTTTTTGTTCTGTTCATTAGAATGAAATCCTGATCGTAATTCAGAAATTTTATTCATTACTTTTCTTTGATCTTCTATTGAATGCATATTATCAATTGCTATATCTATTTCTTCTAGGTTTACTTCAGGAAATTCAAAATCTTTTTCTTCTTTAGGTGATATATATTTTTCATTTTCTTTTTTTAAGCTTTCTGAGTTAGCTAATGCCTCCTCATATCTTTTTATTTTGAAAGAATCAATAAATAAGCCATTAGAAGCCTCCTTATCTCCCCATATATTTCTAGTAGTTAGTGAAACTTTAAGCCCATTAAGTTCTGATGCTTCTTCTTGTATTGTTTCTGGAGCTTCTTGAATATTAGGATATTTACTGTGTATTAAAGCTAGCCTTTTGTTACATTTTTCATACATTTCTTCTCTTTGATTTTTTTGTTTTACTTCTTGAGTAATTTCTTTACTTTCTTCCATTATACTTTTTCTCCTTCTTTTATTTTCTTATTAAATTATAACATTTAAATTTTATGGTGTCAACTATAACGCTATATTTAATTTCAATTATTATCTATAATTTTTTTATTGGAGGTAATTTTATATGAAAGAAAATAAGAAAAAATTTAATCCAGCCTATACAGATTCTCCTAATATAAGATTTTCTTTAAGATTAACTGAAAAACTACAAAACGATTTAGATGATTACTCAAAAAAATGTAACATTAGTATGAATACATTAATTTTGAAATGTATCGAATATGCACTTGATAATAAAGAAGATTTATAACTTTTAGAGATGCTAAAAAATGAGGCAAATGCAATATTTTACCTCATTTTTTGCTTTTATATAAATACTATTTTTGAAACTATTTTAATTCAACTACAGCTCCAACTTCAGCAAATTTAGCTTTTAAGTCTTCAGCTTCTTCTTTAGAAGCTCCTTCTTTAATTGTTTTTGGTGCTCCATCTACTAAGTCTTTTGCTTCTTTTAATCCTAATCCTGTAGCATCTCTAACTACTTTGATAACTTTAATTTTCTGATCTCCAGCTTCTGCTAAAACTACATCAAATGATGATTTTTCTTCTGCTGCAGCTCCTGCTACAGCTCCTCCAGCTGCTGGTGCAGCTGCTGCTACTGCAGATACTCCATATTTTTCTTCAATAGCTTTAACTAAGTCATTTAATTCAACAACTGTTAAGCTATCTATTTCTTCAATTAATTTTTCTATTTTTTCCATTTTAAAATCCTCCTTATTTTTAGTGATATAAGTTCACCACTCTTATTTTATTAATTTTTAGTAAACTATTCTTTAATCTAAGCTTCTGTTGTTTCTTCTTTTTTTGTTTCTTCCACTTTTTCTTCAACAGATGCTTTTTCTTCTGCTACAACATTAACTGCAACTTTTTCTCCAGCTTCTTCTTTTTGTTTTTTAACTTCATTTAATGCCACTGCAACTTTTGAAATATTTGAAAGTAATGCACCAGCAAGCATAGATAATAAAGTTTCTCTTGATGGTAATTTTGCTAATGTAATGATTTCTTCTGTTGTCATAACTTTTCCATCAATTACTCCACCTTTAATTTTATAGAATTCATTATCTTTGCTGAATTTATAAATTATTTTTGAAGGTTCTAAGTAGTCTTCGTCACACATAATTATTGCTGTTGGTCCTACTAATTTATCTTCTAAACCTTCAATAGCACATTCTTCTAATGCTCTTTTGGTTATATTGTTTTTTATTACTTTACAAGTAGCATTTACATTTCTTAAGTCTCTTCTTAACTGTGTGTCATCTGTAACATTAATTCCTCTGTATTCTGTTAAAAGTATTAATTTTGCATTTTTCATTTTTTCAGCTAATTCTTTTACTTCTGCTTTCTTTTGGTTTAGTATTGTTTCACTTGCCATTAATTTTTCACCTCCTAAAATTGATAAATAATAAAATTATTAACACTCTTTTAGTTCCTAGCCTAGGTTACTAAAAGAGTGTTTTATCTCTTTATTATTTTACCTAGGTAGGACTTAATTTTTGCCTACTGTCTTTGGCTTTTATTTAATTTACTTTTGGTTAATAAATATACTTGGTCCCATAGTTGTTGTTAATGCAACACTTTTAATATATTGACCTTTAGCTGCTGCCGGTTTTGCTTTTATGATAGCATTCATAATAACTTCGTAGTTTTCTAGTAATTTATCAGCCCCAAATGAAACTTTTCCAAATCCTAAATGGATAATATTATTTTTATCTAATCGATATTCCACTTTACCAGACTTTATTTCGCTAATTGCCTTCGTTACATCCATTGTAACTGTTCCTGATTTAGGGTTTGGCATTAATCCTTTTGGTCCTAATACTTTACCTAATCTTCC
>CANRKZ010000043.1 GCA_947631335.1 uncultured Clostridia bacterium | reverse complement strand
ATGCTATCTAAAGAAGATATTAATAAAAACGTTGAAGCTTTAAAAAAACAGATTGAGAAGTTTGTTAGTTTTGAAGGCAAAAATCCAGCCATTATTGTAAATAATGCAGATTGGCTTTTGGATTTAAATTTTGTTGATTTTGTGCGTGAAATTGGTAGTTTATTTTCTGTAAATAGAATGCTTGCTGCTGAATGTTATAAACAAAGATTAGAAACCGGTTTAACCTTTTTTGAAATGAGTTATATGTTAATGCAATCTTATGACTTTTTACATTTATATAATAAATATGGTTGTAAACTTCAAATGGGTGGAAATGATCAATGGTCTAATATTATTGGTGGTGTTGATCTAATTCGAAAAATTGGTAAAGATGATTCTTTTGGTTTAACATTTAAGCTATTAACAACTAAAGAAGGAAAGAAAATGGGAAAAACTGAAAAAGGAGCTTTATGGCTAGATCCTAAAAAGACCTCTCCTTATGAATTTTATCAATATTGGAGAAATATTGAAGATTCTAGTGTAGAAAATGTTTTAAAAATGCTTACTTTTTTACCAATAGATACCATTCAAAAGTTAGTAAGCTTAAAAGATGAAAAAATAAATGAAGCAAAAAAAATAGCAGCTTATGAAATAACAAAACTAGTTCACGGCGAACAAGAAGCAAAAAAGGCCGAAGAATCTTCGAACGCTCTATTTAATGGTCAAGGGAGTTTAGATAATATGCCCTCTACTAAAATAGAAACTGCAAATATCTCAATCTTAGATGCTATTCTAACTACAGGAATTGCTCCTTCTAAAGGGCAAGCTAGAACTTTAATTAATCAAGGCGGTATTTCTTTAAACGATAAAAAAATAACAGATGTTAATTATAACTTATCTGAATCTGATTTCAAAAATGGTTATGTTATTTTAAAAAAGGGTAAAAAAACATTTCATAAATTAGAAATTTAATAAGGAATAATTTAATAAAGCTAGAACAAGAGTAAATTTCTCTGTTCTAGCTTTATTTGATATCATATAATCATCTTTTGCAAAATTGATTGCAATAAACTTATTTTAATTATTCTATTACATGTGATTTTTTATTATCTACTCCTTTCTACAATTTCTACAATATCCCCTATATATTCCCCTATGACAGGGATATTTAAAGTTACTATTTTTTGTAATAATAGAACTAAAATAGCTGTTATAATTGTAACACCAATTCCTATTCCTACTCCTCTAAAAATTCCTGCTATTAAATTTCTTTTAATAATTTCTTTTTTGTTCCCTAAAATATAAGTTAATTCTGTAAAATTCCCTTCTTCTAATATTTTACTTAATCTATCTATTGAATAACTTAATAAATTAATCTTCTTCTTTCTTATTAGCATAAATTCTCCTCTTTACCAACTGTATTTATGTAAAATGTAAAAAATCCACTTTTATTTTATAGTGGATTTTTTCTTTTATTTTTATTCATTGATTACATTATTCCCTTTGTTATCTTGCTCACTTGAAATGGTATTTTCTATGATATTTGTAGTTTCAATATGATTTGTTTTTTCTAATTCTTCTAAATCTTTTTCTTCTTGTTTCTTTAGTTGTTCAAGAGAAGTAATTAATTCTTGGAGTTTTTTTACATCTTTTCCTATCATTTCCCAATCATTATTTTGGTTAGATTCTATCAAATTATTATTCGCTTTTATAATAGCTTCTATCAATCCTTCAATATCGTCTGTATTTTCTACTTCAATATCAACTGCATAGGTAGAAAGTAAATTTTCTAATGCTTTCGATAAAGTATCTCCTATAGCTACTTTATTTCCCGAAGCAACTACTACTTTCTTAAGAACTGGTATTTCTGATTCATTTAACATCGTCTGGTAAATTGGCTCGACATATAACAAAGTATTATCAATTGGAACGATTATCATTGGCTTCGTTAATTTTGTTCCTGTAACATTTAACGACTCTAATTCATTTGCTATTGCCTCATCTTCTCCAATTTGCTTATCTAATTGCATTGGTCCTACAATATTACTATCTGCAGAAAATTTATATAGTTTTAATTGATTTGTTCCATTATTATTACTTCCAACTAAATAAGATATGATATTTTGTTTTTCGTCAGGAGTATAAATTTGTACTAAACCTAATTCTTCTCCTTCTGCTGTTTTTATCATTGTATAATATGGTTCTAAATATGTCCCTGTCGATTTTGTTGATCTTATATTATTATATTTTGCAATATCCCACAAATCATCGGATCGATATAATACATCTGGTTTTACATTATGATATACTTTTAAAATTTCTGCTTGCACATTATATAAAAACTCCGGATAAACGATATGACTTGCAATGTCTTCTGGTAACTGTTCATCTAATCCCATAAATAAGTCTTTATAAATATTTCGATATGCCATTGCAATTGGATCTGTTCGATCTGTTATGTAATATGACATCGTTCCATCATAACTATCTATAATTACTTTTATAGAATTTCTAATATAATTAATATTTTCTTTTATTCCATCATGTTCAATGCTTGTATATTGTGAATAAGGATAACTAGAAGATCTTGTATAGGCATCTAAAACCCACACAATTTTTCCCTCATTCGTTACTACAGTGTATGGATTTTCATCATAAATTAAATATGGTAATGCTTTTTTAGCCCTTGTTATTACTTGTCGATTCATTAAAATTTTACTATCTTCTGTTATTTCTCCTGAAAATGCTAAATTAATCTCTCCTTTTGAAATTCCTAATATTAATCGATCTAAAAATCCTAATTGTAAACCTGCTTTACCATTGTAGTTTGATACATATTCTGTTCCATTTTCATCTGTATAATCATATTCTTGTTTGTTTTTCGCATTAGTAGCAATCGTTTCTTTGGTTTCTAATCCAAAGTAAATTCGTGGCTCGGAAATGTTAATTTTTTGATCTTTTCCTGATAACTCTTTTTGAATGTATTGTATATTTCCACTTTGTGTACTTTCGCTCGCAGAAGCAATAATTTCTCCCATTCCATGTGTGTATTCATATGTTTTATTATTATAAGTTCTTCCTGAATTTGTTATTTCTCTTGGAGCTAAATAAACTAATTCTTCTTTTCCATTTACATTATACTTTGCTATATTAGCATTTGGATAAAGAAAATGTCCTGTTACTGTTTGATTGTCTTCTAATGTCTTTAACACAGAATCTTTGCTGATAATTGGAATATTATTAATAACATTACTATTTTTATCTACTTCTTCTTTTGTAATTGTTCCTGAATCCTCTATATTCATTTCTTCTATATTAATATTATATGCATTTTTCGTATTCTTAATATTTTCTGCAATATATGTCTTTTCTTTATCTAATTCACTTGAATTAACAAATACTAAGTCAAACACTACCATTATGATAAATAATACTACTAAATATCCTGGTATAACAGCAAGATTTTTTAATACTTTATTTGTTACTCCTTGTTTAAAATATTTTAGTGCTCTATAAGCAAATATTATGATAATAACAGCAAACACTGCATATCCCCATAATTTTATTGTTGCCTCTGTCATTCCAGCACCTATAATATCAATATCATCATTAACAGTTAAAATTTTTCCAAACAATGTATTTTGCGTATTTATGATTGTAATTAAGGCAATACCTATAATAATTAGTAAAACATTTCTTGTTAATTTCTTCATAAATAAGCTCTGTTTTAGCATTTTCCCTTCAATACCGTCAAAGTAGCGATTAAATACAATTACATAGTATAATGCCATATAGATAGATAACCCTACAAAAAGAACAATAAAATAGAATATAAAAGCTTCAATTACTGGTTTTTGGAACATATAGTAAGAAATATCTAAACCAAATATAGGATCTTGTATTCCAAAAGCTGTTCCATTCATGATTAGCATAATTTTTTGCGTAAATACAGAAGATACTACAAAACTAACTAAAGCTGATATTACTAAAGCTAATGATTTATTTGGTAGTTTAGGGATCTTTTTATCTTCTTTTTCAAAGAAAGGTTTTAATCCTTTTTTTATTCCCCTATTAGTTAAATATAAGATAAAATACAAAACAGCAAAATTAATTGCCATAATTCCATATCGATATGTCAAGTTTGTATAAAATATTTTGGTGTATTTTTCACCTAACTCTAAATATTCTAAATAACTTCCTCTTAATCCAATGTAGCTAACTCCTGCAAATAATAATAAAAATATAATAACTAAAATCATTCTTGTTTTATTATTTTTCTTTTGGATTATTTCTTTTTCTACTATTTTTTCCGTTTGAGTTGTTGAGTCTTCTTTATTTGTATCTTTTTCCACAATTTTACCTCCTTTTTTTATACCTATTTTTGTACTTCTAAATAATTGCTTTTACAAAGTCTTCTGAACTAAAAATTTCCATATCATCTATTTGTTCTCCTACCCCAATAAATTTGATTGGAATTTTATTTTCTGCCACGATTCCAATTGCTACTCCACCTTTAGCAGTTCCATCTAATTTTGTAATAACTAGACCTGTTATATCCGCTTCCTCTTTAAAAGCCTTTACTTGTGAAATAGCATTTTGACCAGTTGTTCCATCTATTACGAGTAAAACTTCTTTATCTGCCTGTTGCATTTCCTTGTTTATTACTTTTTGTATTTTATTTAATTCATCCATTAAATACTTTTTATTATGCAATCTACCTGCTGTATCCACAATTAGCACATCTGCATTCTTTTGTCTTGTAATTCGAATTGCATCATATACAACAGAAGCTGGATCAACTCCTTCTTCTCTTTTTACAATATCAGCACCTGCTCTATCAGCCCATATTTCTAACTGTTCTATGGCTGCCGCACGAAAAGTATCTGCTGCTGCAACTACTATTTTCTTGCCATCTTTTGCTAGCCTATTTGCAATTTTTCCAATCGAAGTTGTTTTCCCTACTCCATTTACTCCAATAACTAAAATTACAGATGGTTTTGTGTTTAAATGTAAATTTATATCTTTATCATCTAATTCTAATATTTTTTTCATTTCTTCTCTTAATGCTTGTTTTACATCTTCTTCATCTTGTAGTTTTTCTTTTTTTATCCTTGTTCTTAAATGATTAATGATTCCTACTGATGTATCCATTCCAATATCAGACATAATTAAAATCTCTTCTAATTCATCTAAAAAATCTTCATCCACTTTTCTAAAACTTTTAAAAACATTATTTATTTTTTCATCAAATGATTTTTTTGTATTGTCCATTCCCTGTTTTAATTTATCAAAGAATCCCATTACTTCTCCTTTCAGTTTCTTATTTGACTATTATATTATAGCAGATTTTTCAAATATTACAAGGGTTTCATTGTAATTTTATATAATATGAATATTAATTTTTTACTAAAAACTGTTATTATCTACTTATAGCTAAAATCTTTTAGATGTATCTGCAAAACTGAAGGAGTTACATAATAATAAAAATCATCGATTAAATTTTCGATGATTTTATTGTTTTTCTAGTTTTGAAATAATCTCGTTAAAATATGCTTCGACTTCTTCTACTTTTGTTTTTTCATCTATAGGCATTCTAATAAATACATTTCTAGTAGGATATACTTTTTTAAATACTAATTTTAACTGTTTTTCTTTAAATTTATTGGCATATTTATCATTAAATTCTTGGACTATTTCTTTAATTTTAAATTTTCTTCTAATAAAATTCATTGCATCTGTATAATTTTCTTTAACAAACCAAACACTATCTTCTCCAAACTTATTCTCTAACGAAAATAATATTTCTCCATTTTTATCTGATAAAGTATTATAATTTATCATTATCCAAGCATAGCCTTTACCTACATATTCAAAATTCAATAATTTATTTTTTTCTAGCATTTGCTTTAGTTCTTGCTTATTTATTCTTTTCTTGCCTTTTTCCATAATATTATTTTTATTTGCACTACTCATTACTGTCTCTATATTTTTTTCTTTACACAATTTACATGCTTTTTGCAATGGTTTCTCTATAATTTTTTCTATTAGTTCATTAGAATTTTTATTTTCTAGCATATTTTTGCCGAATTTTGTTATAGGTTTTATATCACTAACTAGCATATTATCACCTTTTCCTTTTTGTTATATTATATAAGTTTTTATCGAATTTTTGGATTTTTTTTATAAAAAATGTTTTTTGTTTTATAAAATTATTTTTATTGTTCAATTTTTTATTTATAAATATGTTTAATATCTTCTTAAGCTTTTATTAATTATTAAAATTTTATGGTGCGAACGACATAATTGACAAAAAATCATATTTTTTAAGATAAAAAAACCTCTTACGAGGTTTTCTTTTTAGGACTAGGTTCATTATGGTTGCATTTCACTAATCACAAGAGCAAACAGGAAGATAGCAATGATAAGAACAGAAGTTCCATAAGAATTATCGCTTGATATTTCAGTTCCCATTCTAATTGCATACGCAATTACTGCTATTTCTGCAAATATGATTCTCAATGCAAACAAAACTGTATTACTACCTATTACTTTTAATATGCTGTAGATCAAAATTGCTACAATTCCTACGATAGTACATCCAATCCAAATGTTCCGTTTCTTTTCGTTCATGTTAGTTCCTCCTTACACTAATTAGTGATAAATGGGTAAATAATACAGAACATTGCCTATATTACTTTATATTATACATGATTTTACACAAAATTGCAAATAAATTGTAAAAATTCATTCAATCGTAAATAATTATAAAGCTACTTGTTTTTTCTTATTTCAGAATTGATACAATTAAATAAAAATAATGCAACTTGATCTTGCTCTTCTTTTGTCATTTCCATAATCTTAACCATTGCAAACATTATAAGATGATATTTATATCTATCTGTTCTATTAGTTCGAACAGATACGTTGTTGGTGCCAACAGGCAGAATCGAACTGCCGACCTACGGGTTACGAATCCGTTGCTCTACCAACTGAGCTATATTGGCGTTTTATTGTCTTTTGGTATTATAACATATGAAAAAAAAATTGGCAATAATAAAAGCTTATCTTTTTGTGAAGTTGTCAACAAAAAGTAGACACAAAAAAGCAGTACTATGGAAACCCTAGTTGAATTCTATATTCAAC
>CANRKZ010000042.1 GCA_947631335.1 uncultured Clostridia bacterium | reverse complement strand
CTTTCCATATCTAAATGGTTTGTTGGCTCATCAAATATTAAAAAGTTTGCTCCTGATAACATCATTTTTGAAAGAACGCATCTTACTTTTTCTCCTCCTGATAATACTTTTACTTCTTTTAACGCCTCATCTCCAGAAAATAACATCCTTCCTAAGAAACTCCTAACATACGTTTCGTCTGGATCTTTTGAATATTTTCTAAGCCATTCTGTTACGTTTTCATCAGTATCAAATAAAAAATTATTATCTTTTGGAAAATAATTTTTTGTTATTGTTGTTCCCCAAATTAATTCCCCTTCATCTGGTTCTAATTCTCCACTTATTATTTGGAATAATACTGTTTTTGCAAGTTCATTTTCTGCTAAAAATGCTATTTTATCTCCTTGTTTCACATCAAATGAAATTTTATCTAGTAATTTTACTCCTTCGATTGTTTTAGAAATACCCTTAACTCTTAATATATCATTTCCTGGTTCTCTATCTGGTTTAAAGTCAACATATGGATATTTTCTATTAGATGGTTTTATTTCATCTAATTCTATTTTTTCCAATGTTTTCTTTCTAGAAGTCGCTTGTTTTGACTTAGAAGCATTTGCACTAAATCTTGCAATAAACTCTTGTAATTCTTTTATTTTTTCCTCTTTTTTCTTGTTTTGCTCTCTTGCTTGTTTTAATGCTAATTGACTTGATTCATACCAAAAGTCATAGTTTCCTGGATACACTTTTATTTTTCCAAAATCTACATCTGCAATATGCGTGCAAACTTTATTTAAAAAATATCTATCATGTGATACAACAATTACTGTATTCTCAAAATCTATTAAAAAGTCTTGTAACCAATTAATACTTTTTAAATCTAAATCGTTAGTAGGTTCATCTAGTAATAAGACATCTGGATTTCCAAACAAACTTTGTGCTAATAATACTTTTACTTTATCTCTTGCTTCAATTTCTTTCATAAATTTATAGTGATCTTCTGGAACTATTCCTAAATCATTTAGAAGTTTTGCTGCATCTGATTCTGCATTCCAACCATCTAATTCTGCAAATCTTTCTTCTAATTTTGCTGCTATCATTCCATCTTCTTCTGAAAAGTCAGGCTTAGCATAAATAGCATCTTTTTCTTTCATAATATCATATAATTCTTTATTTCCCATAATTACAGTATCTATTACAGTAAAATCTTCATAGGCAAAGTGATCTTGTTTTAAAACAGATAATCTTTCTCCTTTATCTAAACTAACTTCTCCTTTACTTGGTTCGATTTCTCCTGATAAAACTTTTAAAAAAGTAGATTTTCCTGCTCCGTTGGCTCCAATAATTCCATAGCAATTTCCTTTTCCAAAACGAATATTTACTTCTTCAAATAATACCCTTTTTCCAAATCTTACTGTCACACCATTTGCACTTAACATTTTATCTCCTCCTTAGCTTTTGGTATTATACATTATTTATTTATGATTTTCAAGAAAAAACGGCACTTCTTCTTATAAAAAGTGTCGTTTTTGTATTTTATACTCTTAATTTTAATTTAGTCATCAAATAGTAATTTGATTCCCCATAATCCAGATAATCCTACTAATCCATAGATAATTCTTGAAATTAATGTCATATCTCCGAATATAGCAGCCACTAAATTAAAGTTAAAAATTCCAATTAATCCCCAATTAATGGCTCCAATTATGATTAAAACCAAGGCAATTTTATCTATTATTTTCATATTGCATCCTCCTTTAATTTTATACTTTCACTTTTATTATTATATGTTTTTTTATTCACATTATACATTTTGTTGAATTTTTTTATTTTTATGCTATTTTTATCTATAATAAAAATAAAATGGGGTGTTTTTATGAAAAGAAATTATAGTAAAAAAATTTTTTCCAATTTTGCTAAACTAAATAATAAAAAAAATTATAAAATTTTAATTATTTTAATACTAGTTTTAATCTTTTTTCTTTTTACTATTACTATTTTAAATAATCAACATAAAGAATCTTTCAATAATTCTTCTTTAAACATCCCCTCTCAAACCGCTTCTAAATCAAATAATTCTAAACAACCAAAAACAGATATAACTTTTACAATGACTGTTATTGGAGATATTCTGTGTCATAATACTCAATATTGGGATGCTTATCAAAAAGAGACAGATACTTATGATTTTTCTTATGTATTTGAAAATGTTAAAAATTATATTCAAAACTCTGATATTTCAATAGCAAATATAGAAACTAGTTTTGCTGGAAGGGATCGTGGTTACAGTAATTATCCAACATTTAATTCACCAGATGCTCTAGCATATAATCTAAAAGATATAGGATTAGATATAATTACAACAGCTGGTAATCATTGTTTAGATATGGGATTTAGCGGATTATCAAGAACTATTGATGTTTTAGATGATGCAGGAATTGAACATCTTGGAACTTATAAAACTCAAGAAGAAAGAAATTCTATTTTTGTTAAAGATGTAAAAGATGTGAAAATTGCTTTTATAGATTATACTTACGGAACAAATGGTATTCCTGTTCCTTCTGACAAAGATTTTTGTGTTAATTTAATAGATAAAGATTTAATAAAAAAAGATATTGAATCTGCACAATCTAAAAACGTAGACATAATAGTAGCTTGTATGCACTGGGGAACAGAATATAGAACAACTGCAAATGAAGATCAAGAAGAACTTGCAAATTTTTTATTTCAAAATGGTGTAGATGTTATTTTAGGAAATCATCCTCACGTTTTAGAACAAATGGAAAAAAGAACTATTACATTAGAAGATGGGACAGCTAAAGATGGTTTTGTAATTTATGCCTGTGGTAATTTTATTTGTGATCAAAATGCTGAAAACACTAGAAATTCCATAATATTAAATTTAACTATAACTAGACATTCAGATGGAAAGATTACAATTGATAAAGCAAATTATGTTCCTATTTATATGTATAAAGGTGTTTCATCAAAATTAAAAAGAATGAAAGTTTTAGACATAGAAAAATCTATTAATGATTATGAAAAAGGTATTGATCTTTCAATTAGTCAGTCAACTTATAATGATTTAAAAATTCAACTAGAAAAAATTAGAAAAATTGTTGGCCCTGAATTTTAAATTAGTAGTATCTATATATTATTACATTTAAGTTTTTCAATAGCATAAAAAACCAGAAATAAATTTCTGGTTTTTTATTATCATCATTTCAACATATTTTTTCTATTTAGCCACCAAGTTACAACGGCTGTCATAACTATTGATATTATTATCATTATTGCAAAACCTTTTGCACTATTTTGAAATGGTAAATTTACATTCATTCCCCAAAAACTTGAAATCATTGTGGGAATAGCAAGTATAATAGTTATTGAGGTCAGGAACTTCATAACTCCATTTAAATTGTTTGAAATAATAGAAGCATATGCATCCATTGTGCCATTTAAAATATTACTATAAATTTGTGCCATTTCTATTGCTTGTCTATTTTCTGTGATTGCATCCTCTAGTATTTCTTCATCTTCATCATATAATTTTATTATTTTACCTCTTAAAGTCTTTTCCATTACTAATTCATTTGATTTTAGTGATGTAGTAAAATACACTAAACTCTTTTCTAAACTTAATAGTTTCAAAAGTTCTTTATTCTGCATTGAATTTTTTAATATATATTCTGCAATTTCTGTTTCTTTATTTATCTTTTTTAGGTAATCTAAATAATATGAAGAATTTAAATATAAAATTTGAAAAATAAATCTTGTTTTCTTATATGTTTGAAAATTTTTTATTTTTCTTTTCTCAAAACTTTCTATTATTTTATTTTTTCTTAGTGATATTGTTAAGAAAAATTCATCTCTTACTACAATCATTCCTAAAGGCATTGTAGTATATACTTCTGTTTCTTCTCCTTTCTCACTAATTGGAACATCTACTATAAATAATATTGTATTATCATCCTCTTCTTTATCTATTCTTGCTTTTTCTTCATAATCTAATGCATCTCTAATAAAATCTTCTTGTATATTTATATTTTCACATACTTTTTTTATTTCATTTTCCGATGGGTTTACTAAATTAATCCATGCTCCTTTTTTAAATTCTTTTATTTCTTGAAACTCATTTGTTTCTATATCCGTATTATATATCTTTAGCAAATCCATCACCCCTTTTTATTTCCTAACATTGTTATTTTATTACCTTTATATATTTTTGTCAACACTTCTTACCTTTATGAACTAATTCTTCTTATACATTTTTCCAAAAAAAAACACTTTATAAGTGTTTTTTGGTGCGCCATAGAGGGGTCGAACCTCCGACCGTCAGATTAAGAGTCTGCTGCTCTACCAACTGAGCTAATGGCGCATTTATTTAATTTTGACTTTTAAATTATATTACCTTTTATCTTTATTGTCAATATTTTTTCAAAAATAAATCTTTTGTTTATAGCTTATTTATTACATTCTCCTACGATAAATTTTCTTAATTGAACATGCTATATAATTTAAAAAACCAATACTTTTGATTAAGTATTGGTTTTTTCATTTAATTTTCTGTTCCCTGCTCTGTACCAGATATACCTGAATTTTCTGTTTCTGTATTAGTATCTTTTGGTGGTGTAGTTTCATTTGGTTTATTATCTTCTTTTGGTATCTCTATATCTGTATTTTTATTTTCTGTTTGAGTAGCTGTATTATTGCTAGATCCTACTTTTGTTCCCTTTAATACAATTCTTGTCATCGCATTATATGTATCTCTTGAAAGTAGCTCCGTAGATATAACTTTTCCATTTAACATTTTAGTAATATAAGTTTCTGTCTTAATTCCATTGCTACCTTTTTGTTTTACTTTTTCAGTTCCTTCTGCTAAGCTTCCATCTTCTACATATTGTGTTGTAAATGGAATTGATGCAATTGTTTTTGTACTAAATTTAAAAGTATATTCATTCTGTTCTTTAATTCCATAAATCGATACCGTAGCTATCCCATTTTGGGCAGAAGCTACAATTCTTACCGGATATTGTCTTGTGTTTTTAAATTTAAAGTCTGTAACACCATATACTACAGTTGCATCTCTTCCTGCCCCTACATAAGAAGTTACAAATTGGTGGTTTCTTCTTTCTACAATTTGTAAATTAGCTAATAATACAGAATTATATAGAGTAGATGAAATTTGACAAATTCCTCCGCCAATTCCATCAACCACCTCACCACCTGAATAGATTTTTCCATTTTTGTATCCTGCTGCTGCCGTTCTTGCTCCTAAAGCTTTATTATAAGAAAAAGTATCTCCTGATAATACTACTTTTCCATTAATCTTTTGGCATGCAATTCTTAAATTAGTAGATCGATCTACATCACTTACATCAAATCTAGTTGTAAAAGTAGCTAATTGATCTGGAAAAGCTTGTGATCCAATCTTATCAATTGTAATATTTGGTTTTGTAATTATTAGTTTTATTATATATTCTTCCTTATCTTCTGCTAGTAATGCTCTTGCTGCTTCTACATCGAAGTCAACTCCTTCTACTTCTGGATAAACAGTAAATGGTTCTTTTGTATAATAAGCATCCTTTGCTTCTTTATATACTTCTTCATGTATTTTATCAATATCTATTTTTTCTGGTTCTTTATTAGTAACAGGTATTTCAATATAATCCTCATTCGCATTAATATCATTTAACTTGTTCTTTATCTTTTCTAGTAATTTATCTGTTTCTATTAAAACTCCCGCTTTTCCCTTTGTTATAATTAGCTCATCTTCTTCAATTGAATAGCTTGATTCTATTACTACCCCAGGCAAATTTATACTAATATCATTGATAGTTTGTTTTGCTATTTCTTCATTTAAAGTCATATCTACCTTTATATCTTTTTTTCCTATTAGGGTAAATAAAATATCATAGTTACTAATAAAAATATTTTCTCTTCTTCCTATTTTATAAGCTTCCTCGATTGCTTGATCAATATTATAGTTAACCTCCATTAAAGTTGGATTTAAAGTAGTTTCATAATCTTGATATTTTACATCAATTTCTTTGTTCATTTTTTCATAATATAAAGTTTCTAATTTTGCTTTTGCTTCTTGTTTTGATAAACCTGATACATCAATTCCTGAGATAAATACCCCACTCATCATTTTGTCATTATTAATATTAACTAATGCAAAAATTGTAGATACGATTATTCCTATTACTATAAAGATACTGACGATAACACTTATCATAACATATTTTCTTTTGTTTTTTTTGTTATCCATTTTTTCCATTTCTTTTTCTAGTGTTTTTTGTTTTCCCTCTTTTTTTTGAAACTTTTTATTTTCTTGTGTATTATTATCTTGTTTACTCATTTCTTTTTTATTTTCTAATATTTCTTTCTTTTCTTTCTTATCGGTTTCTTCCTTATTTTTATCTGTTAAATCCATTAATTCTTCTTTCTTTCCCTCTTCTATAAAACTTTCTTTCATAAAACTTCCCCTCTTATGTTCTTTCTTTTTCAATCTTACCATAAAGCTGTTTTTTTTACAATATTTTTCTTGTTTTTTTCATTTTATCCTTTATTTTAAATCTATTTAATAGTATGTTTAAAGATTTAGATTATTCCTAATACTATTTTTTTAAAATTTTTTTAAAAAATACTTGAACATTGTAGAATTTAATATTATAATGTTGACAGCAAAAGATAAATAAGGAGAGAAATTAAATGGAATTAACAAAAAATATTTTTTTCAACACAGATAAATTAATAGAAAATAGTAAAGTTAAAATTTCATATATAGGACAACTTTATCAAAACGCTTCTTCAGAAGTGTTTATTCACTATGGTTTTGGAATGGATTGGGATCATGTAAATGATATTAAAATGGAAAAAACAGATTTAGGATTTCAAGCAGAAATTAATTTATTAGAAGGTGAAACTTTTAACTTCTGTTTCAGAAACGAAACAGGGGTTTGGGATAATAATAATGGACAAAACTATATATTTCAACTAGAAAAAATTCAAAAAGAACTGCTTGTTTTAGAAGATGAACCAGTTTCTTTAGGTTCTGCTAGAAAATTAAGAAGATCTTATTTATGGAGTAAAAAAGTTCGTTTAGCTGTATATAAACTAATCACTTATCTTCCAAAGTTAATTTCAGGAAATTATAAAAGAAAATTAACAAATACAAATTAAAAAACTAAAAGGAATGAAGTGAACCCCAAATAGTAGACTAATAATAAAAAACTATTTGGTAGATAGGGACTACAATTAAATGTAGTCTC
>CANRKZ010000041.1 GCA_947631335.1 uncultured Clostridia bacterium | reverse complement strand
TTGGTATTTCCTATATTATTTTTTGTTTATTAGTGTGACATATCTATTTTAAACCTATATCTTACATTTTTTGTAAAATTACTTGTTTTTTATTTTTTTGAAGTTCTATTTGCATTTATTTTCTTGTTTAGCCTAAGCTTTTCTTAAAAACTCTTCTAATAAATTAGCACATCTTTTGGAAGCTAATTTCAAATTATCATCAAAAGTTGATGCATTATTTCCATTTGGAATATCCGAAATACTCCTTACTGCCATAAATGGTATTTCATTCAAATAAGCTACCTGTGCAATTGCTGCACATTCCATATCTACTGCATCCGCATTAAATTTAGCACGTATTTTATCTTTCATTGTTATATCTGTGCAAAAAATATCTCCTGTTGCTATTACTCCTAATTTAATTTTATAATCTCTTTCTGGAATATTTTTTATAACTCCTTGTAATTTACTATTTAAAATTTCACTACATTTAATATAATTTCCAATTCCTGTTACATATCCCTTACTATGCCCAAATGCTGTAATATCAAAGTCGTGTTGAACAACATGTTCTCCTATTAATATATCTCCTATTGATAAATCATTAGAAATACTTCCTGATACTCCTACATTAACAATATAATCTAATTCAAAGTAATCTATCATAACTTGCATTGTCCTTGCTGCATTCACTTTTCCTACTCCACTCTGAACTAAAATACATTCTTTACCTTCTATCTTTCCTATTAAAAATGTTAAATTATGTATTCTTTTAATTTCTATATTCCTCATATTTTTTTGTATTTCTTCAAATTCTTCTTCCATTGCTACTATAATTCCTATTTTTTTCATACACTCACTCCTTATTAGCTATATTATATCTTACAGATTGATTTTGTTCAAGTTTTTCTAATATTAACTTTTTATTCCCAATAATTAAAATTTTGGTTTAAGTACTTGCCACATTTTATTTTTTAAGGTAATATAATAAAGTAAATTGAAAGATATGCAAAAATATTTAAGGAAAGGAGTAAAAATAAATTCATAAGCGCCTGGACATTTTGATAAAAATGTTGACGAGGTCTAGAGTTATCGAAAAACTCGGCGGATGCTCTAGTGGCTTTGCTTAAGGTCATAGTATTAATCAAAAAATCAATAGTAATATTGTAACAAAAATTAATATAATTAAGCTTTATTTTGCATACTTTCAATTCCATATTTGATTTTTTAAGGAGGATTTAACATGTGTGGAATTGTAGGTTACATAGGAACCAAAAAAGCAAGTCCTATTTTAATTAATGGACTTTTAAGATTAGAATACAGAGGCTATGACTCGGCAGGTATTTCAACTATTGAAAATAATAGTATTTCTATTATGAAAGATAAAGGAAGAGTTAAAAATTTATATAATTTATCTGGAATTGATGATTTAGAAGGAACGATAGGAATTGCGCATACAAGGTGGGCAACCCATGGAAAACCTTCTAAAGAAAATTCTCATCCTCATATGGACAATTCAAAAACTTTTAGTGTTGTTCATAATGGAATTATTGAAAACTATAATGAATTAAAAAAATTTTTAATAAAAGAAGGATATATTTTTTATTCTCAAACAGATACAGAAATAATTCCTAATCTAATTCATTACTATTATTCAAAAGATAATAAACAAGATGATTTAAAACTTTTAAGATCTATAAAAAATGCATGCTCAAAATTAAAAGGAAGTTTTGCTATAGAAGTTATTAGCAAGGATTATCCTGATAACATGATAGTTGTCAGAAAAGATAGTCCTCTGGTCATCGGTAAAGGTGACAATGAAAATTATATTTCTTCTGATATTCCTGCTATTCTTTCTTTCACAAGGGAATTTTATCTTTTAGAAGATTTAGAATTTGTTATATTGTCTAGACACGATGCAAAATTTTATGATAAAGATTTAAACTCTATTAATAAAAGAATACAAACAATTGAATGGAATGCTTCTAGTGCGGAAAAAGATGGTTTTGATGATTATATGTTAAAAGAAATTTATGAACAACCAACTGCAATTCGCGAAACTATTGGCGCAAAATTAACTGAAGATTCCAAATGTGAATTTGATGAATTAGATTTTACAAAAGAATATTTACAAAGTATTAATAAAATATATCTTGTTGCTTGTGGTACAGCAATGCATGCTGGTTTAGCTGGTAAGAATATGATAGAACATATTTGTAAAATACCAACTGAAGTTGATATTGCTTCTGAATTTAGATATAGAGATCCTATTATAGATAATAAAACTTTATGTGTTTTTATATCTCAATCAGGAGAAACCGCAGATACTATAGCAGCACTTAAGCTTTCAAAAGAAAAAGGTGCTAAAACTTTAGCAATTAGCAATGTAATTGGAAGTTCAATTACAAGAGAAGCTGACTTCTCCATTTATACACATGCAGGTCCAGAAATTGCTGTAGCATCTACTAAGGCTTATACTTCTCAAGTTGTCTTACTTTCTATTTTAACTATTTACTTTGCTGAAATTTTAAAAATATCGGAAAAAGAAGTAAAATCTTTAAAAAAGGCTATTATAGAATTACCTTCAAAAATTGAAAAAACTTTAAAATGCACTGAAAAAATAAAAAAATTCGGTCATAGAATTTATCAAGAAAAAGATGTTTTCTTTCTTGGTAGAGGAGTTGATGAAACCGTTGCAAAAGAATCTGCTTTAAAATTAAAAGAAATTTCTTATATCCATGCAGAAAGCTACCCAGCTGGTGAATTAAAACATGGTCCAATTGCATTAATTGAAAATAACATTACGGTTATTAGTATTATGACAGATCCAAAATTAGTAGAAAAAACCGTAAGTAATATTCAGGAGGTAATTACAAGAGGTGCTAAAACTTTAGTTGTTACTAACCAAAAAATAGATGATAAAATGTTTGATACTGTAATTCATATTCCAGAAACCAATTCTTTTGTTTCACCAATACTATCAGTTATTCCTTTGCAACTATTGTCTTATTATATTTCAAAAGAAAAAGGGTTGGATGTTGATAAACCAAGAAATTTAGCAAAATCTGTTACCGTTGAGTAATCAATAGAACAAGAAAGAGCAATCACTACTAATGTATTGCTCTTTCTTCGATTACAATTTGTCTTAACATACTTACCATGTATCACTATCCAATCAAAAGTTTCACAATAATTAAGCAAATAGTACCTGGTAATCCTAGTAATCCGAATTACAATACTCGTAAAAAAATTTAAACCAATATGAAATCCAAAAGTTGTTCCTACTAAATTAATAATATAAATTGTAATTCCTCCAATAATAGAGTTAATTACTAATTTTAATATTTTTTTCAATGGAACAATAAATATTCTTCCAAATATAAAAATAAAACAAATACATGCTAAATAAGTAATAAGATTTGTGTCCATTTTTCTCAACTCCAAACAAAAAATGATAATAGTTTTCTATTATCATTTGTATGTCCCTACATGGACAAATATTACTTTAAACAGCTTCCTCTTCATTATCCCAATAAGTAAATTTTTTATCTTTAATCATATCTACTTGGATTCCTTTTGTTTTTGCAATTTTGATTAGATAATCTAATTTAGCTTGATTTGCTTTAATTTGGTACGTATAATAATCTATCAATTCTCCTTGTGCATATTCGAAATTTCTATTATCTTTTTTTAATTGTTCTCTTGTATTAATAATCGTTCGAATTAATTCAACTTCTCTATCTACTTCTGTTTTTTCTACTATTTTTTCTTCTTTTACATATTTTTCTTGCATAAAATTTCCCCTTTATATTATTTTTATTTTATTATATTCTTTTTTATTAATTTTTATTCAAAAAATAGTATTATTTTCAGCAAACCACTTGTTTTTTTACTAATTTTATAAGATAATATATATATGTATTATTTTATTTTGATGAAAGGATTCCTTAAATGAAATATATTGATAAATTTTTAAAAATGTTAAATACAGATCGAAATACTTTTGCTACTTATATACTTACTTTAGTTACTGTATATTTAGCTGTAGACAGAATTGTAGAAATGTTATTAATGATATTTACCGGTGTTTCTTATTCCTATTGGGGGCCAATTGCATACACATTTGCTTTAGCATGCCCTGTATTTGCTTATCTTTTTTCTGGCACCTCTAAATTTGCAAACACAAAAGCTAAGAAGGTTACTTTATTTTATCTTTATATAATCGGACTATATATTATAGCAGTTTCTATGTTTACACAATGGATTAATATGGGAGCTTGGTTGTTTTTATTATCAATTCCAAATTATGTAGAAATTATTACAGACTTTTCAGATTTAGTAACCCCTGCCATGGTTAGTATATCTTTATACTTACCTCTTGCTACTATATTTCCATTATTTAAATGGTTATACTTTGGTGTTAATGATAGTAAAGATAAGGTTCGTTCAATTTGGGATTATGCAGGAATTAATTTAGCGGATAAAAAAGAAGGTACTGGTCCTTATACTGCAGAAGTTTACTTGTGTTATGACGTTGAAACTGGAAAAACAATAACTATTCCAGAATCTTCAAGGTTTCAATCTTTATTTGTTTGTGGTGGTTCTGGTTCAGGAAAAACCTCTATGGTATATGAACCTTTAATAGCTAGGGATTTGGAAAGAAAATATTTTTTCAAAGAAGTATCTAAAGAAATGGGAATTACCGCTCTAAAAACTAGAATAGCGATTTTAAACGCCCCTTATGATAATGACTATTTAAACGAAAACTTTAATCTTAATATGTTGACACCTGTTGATAATAAAGAAAATATTTATAAAACTTATATGAAAAAAATGATTTTAAATAGCATGGGAAATGACATAACTTATAAAAATTTAGGAATTACCCTTATGGCTCCTGATTATGAGGTAATTAGCCATATGATAAATGTATGTAAGAATTTTGGAATTACTTATAACGTAATCGATCCAACGAATCCAAATTCAATTGGTTTAAATCCTTTTGTATATGAAGATTCTTCTAAAATAGCTATTAGCATTTCCTCTGTTATCAAAGCTATGTATAATACTTCACATACTAATGTTGATGAAGCATACAAAGAAGATATTGTTATGCAGGCAATTGAAAATTTAGTTATTATTTTAAAGGAAATGTATCCTAAAATGAATGAAGGTAAATTACCAAATATGGAAGATATGCTAAAAATGTTTACTAATTTCGAACTAATTGAAAAAATGTGTGAAATATTAGCTCATGACGAAGAATTAAAAGAAAAGTATAGTATACAACTTGCTTATTTTAAACAGAATTTTTATGCAAATGCTCCTGGAAAATCGAATATTGAAAAATATATTTATTCGGTTGTTAGTCAGTTAGATAATTTATTAAGAATTCCTGGAATTAAAGGCATTCTATGTAATAGGCATGATAATTTAAATTTTGATCAAATGTTAGCGAATGCTGATGTCACATTTATCTGTACTAGACGTGGTGATTTAGGTTCTGCTGGACATAAAGCTTTTGGTTTGTTTTTCTTAATTGCTATGCAAAATGCTGTTTTAAGAAGACCTGGTATCGAGAATTCTAGAATACCTCATTTTTTATATATTGATGAATTTGCTGATTTTATTTGTAAAGACACAGAAACTATGTTTACCATGTATCGAAAATATAAAGTAGGAACGATTATTTCAACACAAAATTTACAGCAATTAGAAACTCCTCACTTAAAAGAAAATTATAAAAATACCATTCTTTCTAACTGTGCTAATAAAATTTACAAAGGAAACGGAACTTATGATGAGTTACAATGGTGGTCTAATGAATTTGGTACTAAAAGAGAATGGACTTATAGTAATAGTATGGATATGGAAAAAATGGAATATGATAAAAAATTTGGTAGTGTAAAATGGGAATTTGTTAAATATTTTAAAGAAGGAAAACTTCAAACTATAAGTGCTAAAGATTGTGCTTTTAAAATAAGAGGAGCTAACGGAAAACCTATGGTAGGACAAGGTAGATTAGGATATTTAGAATCTAAATATAAAGAACCTCATAAAATTAAGACTTTTGATTTTGGTAAATATTCTAATGAAGTTACTACTTTCTCTGAAGATGATCATAATTCTTCTAAGAAATTTGATTTAAAAAATATCAATTTTAAAGATGAAAGAAATGAATTTGATCCTATTCAAACAGATACCACAGATTCTAAATATCTGTTTGATAATGAAGATGCTATTGTTGTTAATTTTAAGAAAAAGAAATTTAAATAGAATTTGTTATGGTAAAAAATAGCATATTATATATCCTTATATACCTAAAAATGAATTTACTTTTTAATTACATAAATAACGAAAAATGAGATTATATTTAAAAATATAATCTCATTTACTTGTCTAATTATATTAGATCTAAAAATTTAATCCCGTTAATTGTATTATCTCTCCTGATAGCACACCAATTATATATAATAAACTTACTATTTTTATGTTGTTTTTAATTCCCTTGTTGACTTTAAACAATATAGCAATTCCTACTCCTGTTCCTACTAATAAACCTGAAATCATAGTAGCTACCGTAATTACATTTTGCACATACAATTGTGTTAATATAACAGAGGCAGCACAATTCGGTATTAATCCAACTATTCCTGCAATAATAGGTCCTAATATTGGATTGTACTGTAAAAATTGTGCAATTTGTTCCTCTCCTATAAAATAAATTACTATATTAATAATAAGTGTAATAATTAATATAAAGATAAAGATATGTAAAGTGTGAATAAACGAGGATTTTATAATTCCATGTTCACAATGGCAATGTTCTTTTTCACATAAATCTACTATTTTTTCTTCTTCCTGTTTATTTTTATTTTTAATTTTCAAAACAAAATCAATAATAAATCCTGCTATAATTCCAATTAATAATTTTATTCCTAGAATTTTAAGAATGGTAATAGTAGATACTGCTTCTGAAATAAAAATCGGTAACATTTCATCTGAAGTAGATAAGTATACAGCAATTAATGTTCCTAAAGTTATAACTCTAGCTGCATATAAATTGGTTGCTGAAACAGAAAAACCACACTGTGGAAATATTCCTAATACACTTCCGATAATTGGTCCGAATTTTCCTGATTTTTTAATTACTTCTTTTGATTTTTCACTTGTTTTATGCTCTATATATTCCATGATTAAATATGTAATAAATAGAAATGGTAATATTTTTATACTATCGATTACTGTTTCTTGTAATACTTCTAACATCTCTTTCTCCTTTTCTTTCGTTTTCCTATAATAGCATATTTTTTTTAAAAAGTAAAGAGGTGTTATTTTATTGCTATATTGAAGTAAGAATAATAATTTGAGTGCGTCAAATACTTAAATAATAGCAGAGTTTTTAT
>CANRKZ010000040.1 GCA_947631335.1 uncultured Clostridia bacterium | reverse complement strand
TCTTGTTTTTTCTTCACAAAAAATTCACAAAAAAATTAGCAGAAAGTATTGACAAGTGCTAAAAAGGGGTATAATATATAGAAAGTTAGCAAACTAAACAAAAGAGTGCTAAAATGAACTAACGATTCTAGCAAAAGAGGTGAAAAAATTGTTAGATAATAGAAAGAAGAAAGTTTTACAAGCTATTGTAGAAGAATATATAAATACCGCAGAGCCAGTTAGTTCTAATTCTTTAACAAGTAATCATGGACTTGATTGTAGTAGTGCTACCATTCGAAATGAAATGGCAGATTTAGAGAAAAAAGGATTCTTAGACAAAACACATACATCGAGTGGAAGAATTCCATCAGAAAAAGGCTATCGATATTATGTGGATGAATTATTAAATGATAAAGACATTAGTTTAGAGGAAATAAAATATATTAGTTCAAAATTAGAAACAAAAGTAAATGAAATTGAAGATTTAACAAAAATAACAGCAAATACAATTTCAGAAGTAACTCATTATACAACTGTTTCAATTGGACCAAAGGCAACCAGTCAAATAATTGAAGAAATTAAATTTGTTTTGTTAGGTTCTAGAATGATGATGGCAGTGATACTAACAGATACAGGTTTAGTAAAAGAAACGATTATTAAGTTTGACGAAGATGTTACAGAAAAACAAATTGAAACAATGAATTATATGTTTAATCAAAAACTAAAAAAACAGCCAATTGAAACAATAGATAGACCATTAGAAGAATATTTATATGATGAAATGACTTATAGTGTGAATGTGATTAAACCAGTAATTGAACAAATTAAAAAAGTTTTAGAAGAAGAGAATAAAATTTATTTAGAAGGTACTAATAAAGCTTTTGATTTACCAGAGTTCAATAGTTTAGAAGTAGCAAAAAATTTTGTTAATATCTTAGATACGAAAGAATTAGTAGCAGATATGTTAAATTCAGGATTTGCAGAAGATATTAAAGTATATATTGGAGAAGAAAGTGAAAAAGAACAATTAAAAGATTTTAGTGTTATAACGTTTAAACATAAAGTAAATGGAAAAGACTTAGGAACAATAGGAATTATTGGACCAAAGAGAATGGATTATTCAAAAGTTATTTCTGTTATGAAATATATTAACCAAAAATTAAATGGAAAGAGTTAAAGAAAGGAAGGGATAAAAAAGGATGGAGAAGGAAGAAGAATTAAACAAACACATAGAAAAAGAAGAAAACGAAGAAAAACAAGATAAAAAAGAAAAAAAACATAAAGATATGGTACCAAAACAAGATTATGATGAATTAGATGATAGATTTAAAAGAATCTTGGCAGAATTCGAAAATTATAAAAAAAGAAGTAGTAAAGAAAGAGAAGGATTATATCATTCAATTCTTTCTGATGTTATTGAAGTAATACTCCCAGTCGTAGATAATTTAGAAAATGCAGCGAAAGTAGAAACATCAGATGAAAATTATAAACAAGGGGTAGAACTTGTATTAAAACAATTTAAAGATGTTTTAAAGGCAAAAGGAGTAGAAGAAATAAAAGCTTTAGGAGAAACTTTTGATCCTGAATTACATGAAGCTGTATCAAGTATACAAGATGAAAATTTAGGAGAAAAAGAAATTGCACAAGAATATAGAAAAGGTTACAAAATAGGTAATAGAGTAATTAGACATTCTATGGTAGTGGTAGCCAATTAAAATGTTATTAATTTTAAGTTAGCCGTTCAAACTAATATAAGTAAGTACGGATAACTCATACAACGAACCAAAGGGGAGTTGTATAAGGATATAGATATAAATTTTAGGAGGAATTTAAAATGGGAAAAATTATAGGAATTGACTTAGGAACAACAAACTCATGTGTAGCAGTTATGGAAGGAGGAGAAGCAGTTGTTATACCAAATGCGGAAGGTAATAGAACAACTCCATCTGTAGTTGCATTCTCTAAAAACGGAGAAAGATTAGTAGGACAAATAGCAAAACGTCAAGCGGTTACAAATCCAGATAACACCGTTATTTCAATCAAAAGAAAAATGGGAACAGCAGAAAAAGTAGATATTGAAGGGGATAAATTCACACCACAAGAGGTTTCAGCAATGATTTTACAAAAATTAAAAGCAGATGCAGAAAATTATTTAGGACAAAAAGTAACACAAGCTGTTATTACAGTTCCTGCATATTTCAACGATAGTCAAAGACAGGCAACAAAAGATGCTGGTAAAATAGCTGGATTAGAGGTTTTAAGAATTATAAATGAACCAACAGCAGCAGCACTTGCTTACGGGATGGACAAAGAACAAGATCATAAAATATTAATTTATGACTTGGGAGGAGGAACATTCGATGTTTCTATCTTAGATATTGGTGATGGTGTGTTTGAAGTTTTATCTACAAGTGGTAATACACATTTAGGTGGAGATGACTTTGATCAAGCAATCATAGATTATTTAGTAGATGAATTTAAAAAATCAAATGGAATTGATTTAAAAACAGATAAAATGGCAATGCAAAGATTAAAAGAAGCTGCAGAAAAAGCTAAAATAGAATTATCTGGCGTACAACAAACACAAATTAACTTACCATTTATAACAGCAGATGCAACAGGACCAAAACATTTAGATGTAAATTTAACAAGAGCTAAATTTGAAGAGTTAATTCATGATTTAATTGAAGCAACAGCAGGACCAGTAAATCAAGCATTAAAAGATGCAGGATTAACAGCAAACGATATTCACAAAGTATTATTAGTTGGTGGATCTACAAGAGTTCCGGCTGTTCAAGAAGCAGTAAAAAGAATTACAGGAAAAGATGCTGATAAAGGTATCAATCCAGATGAATGTGTTGCAATAGGTGCAGCAATTCAAGGTGGTGTATTATCAGGAGATGTTAAAGACTTAGTATTATTAGATGTAACACCATTATCACTTGGAATTGAAACATATGGTGGAGTATTTACAAAATTAATTGAAAGAAATACAACCATACCAACTAAAAAATCACAAGTGTTCTCAACAGCTGCAGATGGGCAAACATCAGTAGAAGTTCATGTGTTACAAGGGGAAAGAGAAATGGCTGCATATAACAAAACATTAGGAAGATTCCAATTAACAGGAATTCCAGCAGCACCAAGAGGAGTACCACAAATTGAAGTAACTTTTGATATTGATGCAAATGGAATTGTTCATGTATCAGCAAAAGATATGGCAACAGGAAATAGTCAAAATGTATCTATTACAGCATCTACTAACCTAACAGATGATGATATTGATAAAGCTGTAAAAGATGCAGAAGCACATGCTGAAGAAGATAAGAAGAAAAAAGAAGAAATTGAAGTTAAAAACAATGCAGAAAGTTTGGTATATAATAGCGAGAAAACATTAAATGATTTAGGAGACAAAATTAGTGGAGAAGAAAAAGCAAAAGTAGAAGCAGAAATAGATAATACCAAAAAAGCTCTTGAAACAAATAATACTGAAAAGATAAAAGAAGCAACAGAAAAACTAACAAAAGTATTCTACGATATGTCAGAACAACTTTATAAGAATGCAAATCCAGCAGGAGCACAAGGCACTGGGACAGATCCAAATGCAACAGCAGAAGAAGGACCAAAAACAGATGAAAATGGAAATGTATATGATGCAGACTATAAAGTAGAAGATGATAATGATAAAAAATAGGAAAAATAAGACAAGGAGGCGGAGTTTTTGTCTACCGTCTCCTTATCTCAATGAAAAAATGAAAAAAGTAATGTTACAATACAATAAAAGAACTTTTATGGGAGGAAACAATGGCTAATAAGAGAGATTATTATGAAGTATTAGGAGTTAGCAAAAATGCGACAGATGATGAATTAAAAAAAGCTTATCGTAAGCTTGCTAAGAAGTATCATCCTGATGCAAATCCAGATAATAAACAAGAAGCAGAAAAGAAGTTCAAAGAAGTAAATGAAGCTTATGAAACTTTATCAGATTCACAAAAAAGAAAAATGTATGATCAATTTGGACCAGATGGACCACAAGGATTTGGCGGAGGAGCAGGAGGACCATTTGGGGGCAAAGGAGGATATTATTCTTATACAAGTTCTGGATTTGATGGATTTGGTGATTTTGGCGATTTAGGTGACATTTTTTCTTCTATTTTTGGTGGAGGTTTTGGAGGAAGAAATTCTTCAGCAAAACAAAGAGGTCCACGTAAAGGTGCTGATTTAAATGTTCGAATGGAAATTACATTTGAACAGGCTTTTTCAGGAGTAGAAAAAGAAATTATAATAACAAGAGATGAAGAATGTCAAACTTGTCATGGAAGCGGAGCAAAACCTGGAACTTCTCCAATCAAATGTCCTACTTGTCATGGAACAGGTCAAGTAACTCGGAGTACAAAATACAATCCTTCGGTCAAATGCAAACTACTAGAACCTGTAGTAGCTGCCATGGAACGGGTGAAATTATAAATGAACCATGTGAAACATGTCGTGGAAAGGGAAAAGTTCGAAAGCAACCAAAAATAAAAGTAAAAATACCAGCTGGTATTGATGATAATCAAACAGTTGTATTAAGAGGAGAAGGCGAACCAGGAGAAAAAGGTGGGTCAAAGGGAGATTTATACATTACGGTTAAAATTAAAAGACATAGTATTTATACTAGAAAAGGAAATAATGTCTTATGTGAAATACCAATAACCATTACGCAAGCAACATTAGGAGCAGAGTTGAAAATTCCGATGGTAGATGGAAGTAAAGAAAATTATAAAATACCAGATGGAACACAAACAGGAACTAAATTTACCATTAGAAATAAAGGATTTAAATCAATTAATTCTAATAGTTCAGGAGATTTTGTATTTACTGTAACGGTACAAACCCCTAAAAAGTTAACAAAAGAACAAAGAGACTTATTAGTACAACTTGCTAAAACCATGAATGAACAACCCCCAATAAAAAAACGTGGATTATTTGGATAAAATAATAAAAAAGTATCTAAATGGATAAATTTAGTTTAACATTTTAGATACTTTTTTTATGGATTTTTACCTTGAGTTTTATATAGGCTTATGATAAAATGCTAAAAAAGAGGAAGATAGAAAATGGTAAGAAAAATATTAAAAGGAATATTAAAAATTATATTGGTTTTACTAATAGTAGTAATAGGAATCTTATCTTACTATTTATTGGTAGATAGAAAAACCCAACAACCAAAAGATATGGAAACAGCATGTTATATAGAAACAAAATATTATCAAAATCGAAAGGTATTTTTTGTAACACCAAAAGAGGGAATCAAAAATAATTTAAGAATTTTATATTTTCATGGTGGTTCTTATATGGCAGAGGCAACCAAACAGCATTGGGATTTTATAAAAAAAATAGTTTTAGATACAGGTTGTACCATTATTTTACCAGATTATCCATTAGCACCAAAATATAATTATAAAAATGTATTTGAAATGGTAGAACCTTTCTATAAAGAAGTAATACAACAAGTAGAAACTAAGAATTTAATTGTAATGGGAGATTCAGCAGGGGGAGGATTAGCCTTAGCTTTGGAAGAAAAACTTTCACAAGAAGAGATCTCTATGCCAAAAAAAACAATTCTTATTTCACCATGGTTAGATGTAAGATTAACAAATCCAGCTATAAATGAAGTTCAAAAGGTGGACAAGCAATTGAACAAAGAAACTTTAAAGTTAGCAGGAATCGCCTATTCAGGAGAAGATGGAATCAATAGTTATTTAGTAAATCCAATTGATGGAGATTTATCAAAACTAAAAAATATAATGATTTTAACAGGAACCTATGATATACTAAATCCAGATGTTCATGTATTAAAAGAAAGGGCGAAAAAAGTAGATACTCCAATGGATATTAAAGAATATGAAAAAGCAGGACATATATGGATAATAGAAAAAAATAGTACACAAGAATTAGAACAACAAGCATATGGAGATATATTAGAATTCATAAACAAGGAATAAATTTAAGAATGTTTACTAAAATATTTATTGGTGTAATGAAGAAATGTTTAAAATATGCGTAAAATTCACTAAAAGGGAAAGGTATTTGAATGAAAGATAAAAGAGATGAAAATTTATATTGGAGAAGATTGGACAATTCTGCTAAAATTTTTCCGATATCAGCAGGAAAAAGATATAGTACTGTTTTTCGACTATCTGTTGTGTTAAAAGAAAAGATAAATCCAAGGGTTCTAGAAGAAGCTGTTAATATAACTTTAGAAAAGTATAAGTCTTTTAAAGTTAGAATGAAAGCAGGAATTTTTTGGTATTATTTTGAGGATAATCCAAAAACTCCTATTATAGAAGAAGAAAAAGCTTACCCATGTCAATATATCAACCCTAAAACGAATAATCAATATTTATTTAAAGTAACCTATTTTGATACTAAAATTAATATTGATATTTTTCATTCCTTAACAGATGGAAATAATGGTACTATATTTTTTAAGGAAATTATATACAATTATTTAGAATTAATGTATCCAGAAATTTTTCAGGAAGAAAGAAATTTGCGAAAAATAGAATATAATACAGAAGATAGTTATATACAAAATTATGATAAAAAAGCAAAATCTAACGCTTCTCCTAAAAAAGCTTATCTTTTAAAAGGTAGAAAGATTGGTTTAGGAGCAGTATCTGTCATACACCAAATTATTGATTTTGATGCATTAAAAAAGGAAAGTAAAAGTTATGAATCTACAATAACACAATATTTAACAGCAGTTTTAATATATGCGATTTATGAAGAAAACTATAAGAAAAACAAAGGAAAAAAACCAATTAAAATATGTGTTCCTGTTAATTTAAAAAAATACTTTTCTTCCAAAACAATGTCCAATTTCTTTTCTTATATTACAGTAGAAGCTGAAATGAAAAAAAATAATTTAGATACTTTTAAAAAAATATTAGAATTTGTAAAAGCTGATTTCCAAAAAAGATTAAAAGAAGAGGAAATTATAAAAACAATGTCTGCAAATGTAAAGATAGGAAATAATCCATTTATAAAAATAGTACCGTTAGTGCTAAAAAAACCACTGGTAAGACTTGGATATATGGAAATTAGAAAATATACGACAACTACATTTTCTAATATTGGAAGAATTGGTATAATGGGAAAATACCAAAACTATATAGATTATTTTCTTATGCTAATTGCTCCAGAATCAGTAGAGAAAATAAAATGTTCAAGCTGTACATTTGAAAATAAAATGGTATTTACGTTTACTTCTATTTTAAATGATAATAGAATTGAAAAAAATTTTTATAAATTTTTAAAAGATAAAGGAATTAAAGTTCAGATAGAAAGTAATGGTGTTTTAGATGATATATCCTCAGAAACTAAATAGTAAAAAAAGTAATTTGATTTTAAAATTGGGATTATGGATATCTCTATTGGTTGCTATTTTATTAATAGTCATTAATAAAATAGCAACTCCAAACATGCCGTGGGCAGCCTTGGCAAATGCAGGAATAATTTATATTTGGATCGTTTTATTTTATTCTATTCATAAGAATATTAATATAGCAGGTCATGTTTTATTACAGATGATTTTGATTTCGTTATTTATGGTGTATATTGATTATAAATTAGGTTTTAGAGCTTGGTCTATCAATATAGCGATTCCTATACTAATTATTATTTCTAATATAACCATGTTAATTTTAACTATAATAAGTTATAGAAAGTTTATCAAATATGCAATTTATCAATTAGTAATTGTATTATTTAGTTTGTTACCAGTTATATTAGTAACAGAAAATATGGTTCAAAATAAAACATTAAGCATAATAGCAAGTGGGATTTCAGTTTTAAATTTGGGACTTAGCCTGGTATTATGTACAAGAGATGTAAAGGAAGTAATTATTAGAAAGTTTCATATGTAAATTTAATAAATAGAAGAAAGAATGCCATATAAA
>CANRKZ010000039.1 GCA_947631335.1 uncultured Clostridia bacterium | reverse complement strand
ATGTCTTTTAATTTCTGATTTTCCATATAAATAGAATCATAAGCTTCTTTTGATATTGTATTTTCTTCTATCATAGAGTCATAAGTTTTTCTTTTTTCAGAATCAGATAAAATTTCATAAGCTTCATTAATCAATTTAAATTTTTCTTCAGCAACTTGTTTCCTATTTTCTTCTTGTAAATCAGGGTGATATTTTTTTGCTAAAGTACTATAAGATTTCTTTATAATTTCAGGAGAAGCTTTTTTGTCTACTTCTAATATTTCATAATAATTTTTTTCCATTCTATTATACCTCTTAGATATAATATAACATAAACAACAAAAAAAAACTAGCTTATATTTATTAAATCACAAAATAAAACAAAAAGCATAAAATATTTTGGGTGATTTTTATGAGAAATGGATTGTGTTTAGCTGGTGGAGGAGTAAAAGGTGCAGCACATATTGGAGCAATAAAAGCATTGGAAGAGGCAAAAATAAAATTTGATTATATTGGGGGAACTTCATCTGGAAGTATAGTTGCATGTCTTTATGCTTGTGGATTCTCTGCAGATGAAATGTATAAAATTTTTAAAAAATATTGTAAAAAAATTAGATATGTAGACATACAAAATGTAATTGAATTAATAATGGGATTGTTATTCACAGGTAAAATTGTGATTAGTGGATTAAATTCTGGAAAACAAATTGAAAAGCTAATTCGTAAAGTTTGCAATGAAAAGGAAATATACAATATTTCTGATATAAAAACACCATTGGTTATTCCTAGTGTAAATATGTGTAATGGTGAAGTGATTTGTTTTACTTCTTGTAGTTGTAGAAATAAAACTTTAGATAACATAGTTTTTAAAAATGATATTGATATTGGGACAGCAGTAAGAGCTAGTTGCAGCTATCCGGTTATATTTTGTCCATGTTCATATAAAAATATGAAATTAATCGATGGAGGAATACGAGAAAATGTCCCATGGAAAGAATTGAAAAAGTTAGGTGCTGACAAAGTAATTAATATTATTTTTGAGGAACAAGAAAATAAAGAAAGTGACAGAAATTTAGTAGAAGTAGCAGGAAGGTCTATAGGCTTGTTATGTAGAGAGTTATCAAATTATGAACTAAATGGAGCTGATTTTACAGTAAAAATAATAAGTAATAAAGTTGGACTTTTGGATATAAAAAAAATAGATGAATTATATCAAAAGGGATATGTTTATATGAAAAAAAATATAAATAGAATAAAAGAAATAATAAAATAAAAAAATAAAAGAAGATATAGAAATTAAAAATTTTTATATCTTCTTTTATTAAAGAGTGTAAAAACATGATATTAATTATTGCTTGTAATTTCATCTTTTTTTGTATTATTTAAATTTTCTTTTTCAATTGCTTTTTTTGCATTTTCTTTTGTTTTTAGATTATCTTTAGCAACAGTCATAAGTAATTTAATTCTATTTGTTTGATTTGCTTCACTAGCACCTGGATCATAATCAACTGGAGCTATATTAGCATTAGGATACATACTTCGAATTGTTTTTATAACTCCCTTACCAACAACATGATTTGGTAGACATGCAAATGGTTGAACACATATAATATTTGGAATATCATTTTCAATATATTCAATCATTTCAGCAGTTAAAAACCATCCTTCACCAGTTTGATTACCAATGGATAAAACATCTTTTACCTTATCTTCTAGATGCCATATGTCGCAAGGTCCGTAAATATCCTTTTTTAGAATTTGCTAAAGCAATTTTTACATCTTTTTCAAGAATATCGATTAATTTTATAGCTGTTTTCATAATTTTTGAAGAAGTTTTATTGGTATTTAATAATTTATTGAATGTGATTTTGTGGGTACAGATAAACTTAGCAAATCCCATAAAATCTGGTAAAATAACTTCAGCACCTTCTTTTTCTAAAATATTAGCCACATAATTATTTCCAAATGGATGATATTTAATTAATACTTCTCCAACAATTCCGACTTTTGGTTTTTCGATAGAGGTATCTAATTCGATTTTTTCAAAATCGTTTACAATATCATAAATACTTTGTTTAAATTCTTTATTTGTAGATTTTTTAAGTAATTTTTTACATTTTCCCATCCAATAGTCAAATAATTTTTGAGTTTCGCCTTTATGTACTTCGTAAACTCTATTTTTGGTTAACATTTTTTGTAACAAATCACCATAAACAACCATTTTTAAAAGTCTTTCTGCTAAAGGCACGGTTAGTTTAAAACCTGGCATTTTTTCCATTCCCACAATATTGAAAGAGATTACTGGAATATTTTCAAAACCAGCGTCTTTTAATGCTTTACGAATAAATCCAATATAATTGGTTGCTCTACATCCACCACCAGTTTGTGACATAATTAAAGCTGTTTTGTTTAAATCATACTTACCAGATTGCAAAGCCTCTATCATTTGTCCAGTTACTAAAATAGAGGGATAACAAGCATCATTATTAACATATTTCAAACCTGTTTCTACAGTTTTTTGTGTACATTCTCTTAACAACTTTACATGATAACCAGAAGCTTCAACAGCAGCTTCTAATAATTCAAAGTGAATTGGTGCCATTTGTGGAATTAATATAGTGTAATCTTTTCGCATTTCTTTTGTAAATATTTTTTTCTTTACACCATAATCACCTTTTACGATTTCTTGTTGCTTCTTTTCTTGCTCACGTTTTTTCATGCTAGCAAGAAGAGAACGGATACGAATACGAACAGCACCTAAGTTATTTACTTCATCTATTTTTATTAAAGTATACATTTTATTAAAACTTGATAAAATTTCTTCTACTTGATCAGTTGTAACGGCATCTACTCCACAACCGAAAGAATTTAATTGTACTAATTCTAAGCAATCATGTTTTCCAACAAAGTCTGCAGCTGCATATAATCTCGCATGGTATACCCATTGGTCTACAACTCTTAATGGACGGCTAGCTTCTGTTTTATCAGAAACACTATCTTCTGTTAATACACACATTCCCAAAGAAGTAATTAAGGTATCAATACCATGATTGATTTCTGGATCAACATGATAAGGTCGACCAGCTAAAACAATTCCTTTTAAATTATTTTCTTCTATATATCTTACTGTTTCAGTACCTTTATCTCTAATGGCCTTTTTGTATTTTTGATATTCTGCTTCTGCTTTTTCTGCTGCTTGATTTAATTCTGCTTTTGTAAAGTTATATTCCTTAAATTCATCTAGTTCTAAAATTTTCTTTACTAAATTCTTCTTTTCAAAAGGTAAGAAAGAATTAATAAATTTAATATCTGACTTTTTTAATCCTTCTACGTTATTTTTTAGCACTTCTGAATAAGAAATTACAATAGGACAATTATAGTGATTATCAGCTTTTTCATATTCTTTTCTAGAATAAGGAATACAAGGATAAAAGATAGTTTTTATTCCTTGTTCTAGCAAGCTTTCTATATGACCATGTGAAAGTTTTGCTGGATAGCATACAGATTCAGATGGCATAGATTCCATTCCCTTTTCATAAGTTTTACGAGTTGTTTTTTCTGATAATATAACTCGAAAGCCTAAATTAGTTAAAAAGGTGAACCAGAAAGGGTAATCCTCATACATATTTAAAACTCTAGGGATACCAATTGTTCCCCTTGGTGCAAATTGTTCTTCTAAAGGCTGATAATCAAAAAGTCTTTCATACTTATATTGAATTAAATTTGGTAATTTTTTTGCTTTGGTAATTATTCCAGCACCTTTTTCACAACGATTACCAGAAACGTGAATTTGTCCATTACTAAATTTATTAATAGTTAATTTACAATGATTTTCACAATTATTACAGCGTGTATGAGTCACTTTGATTTCTAATTGATCTAATTCTTCTGTTTTCAAAATTGTTGAAGTATATTCCATATCTAAGTTTGTTTCATACTGTTCTTTAGAAAGTAGTGCCATACCATAGGCACCCATAAGTCCAGAAATATCAGGACGAATAACATTTTTTCCTACAATCAACTCAAAAGCTCTAAGAACGGCATCATTGTAAAAAGTACCTCCTTGTACAACAATATGATTACCTAATGTTTCAACATCCCTAACTTTCATAACCTTTTGAATAGCATTTTTAATAACAGAGTAAGAAAGTCCACTTGATATGTCACCCACAGAATATCCTTCTTTTTGAGCCTGTTTGATTTTTGAATTCATAAAAACAGTACATCTTGAACCTAAATCAACAGGAGTTTTGGCTCTAATTGCTTCTTTGACAAATTCAGAAATTTCGATATTTAGACTTTTAGCAAAAGTTTCAATAAACGAACCACATCCAGAAGAACAAGCTTCATTTAGCATAATATTGTCAATGGATCCGTTTTTCATTCGAATATATTTCATATCTTGCCCACCAATATCAACTATACTAGTAACATTAGGTTCAAACTTTTTAGCTGCTGTATAATGTGCAATAGTTTCGATTTCATTTAAATCAACATTTAGAGCAGTTTGAATTAACTTTTCTCCATATCCTGTAACACCACTATATCGAAGAATTGCTTTCTCAGGTAATTCTTCATATAGTTTTTTTAGCATATTCATAACACTTTTTAAGGGATTTCCTTCATTACTACCATATAAAGAATAAAGCAAATTTCCTTGATTATCAATTAAAACAAGTTTTGTTGTTGTAGAACCAGCATCAATTCCTAAATAGCAATCGCCTTCATAAGTAGAAAGCTCTTTTTTAGTAATAGTATCTTTATTATGTCTTTCTCTAAATTTTTGATAATCTTCTTTGCTTTTAAATAAGGGATCTAATGGTTTGGAAGTATTATCATGTGAAATTTTTAATATATCAATTTTCTTAGCTAATTCATCTGGTGTAATTACTTCTGTTCCCATAGAGTCTAAGGCAGCTCCTTTAGCTACTAAAAGATGAGCTTCTTCAGGGACAATAACTTCTTCATCTGTTAAATTTAGAGTTTCAATAAATCTTGTGCGTAGCTCAGATAAGTAGTTTAAAGGGCCTCCTAAAAAAGCAACGTTTCCTCTAATCGGCCTACCACAAGCAAGTCCACTAATAGTTTGGTTAACAACAGCTTGAAAAATAGAAGCGGCAATATCTTCTTTTGCAGCGCCTTCATTAATTAATGGTTGAATATCTGTTTTTGCAAAAACACCACAGCGAGATGCAATAGGATAAATTGTTTTATAGTTTTTGGCAAGCTCATTAAGACCTGCTGTATCTGTATGTAGTAGGGAAGCCATTTGATCTAAGAAAGCACCAGTACCACCAGCGCAAGTACCATTCATACGTTGTTCAATAGATTGATCAAAATAGATAATTTTGGCATCTTCTCCACCGAGTTCGATGACAACATCTGTTTTAGGAATGTATTTTTCAACAGCACGTTTACAAGAAACTACTTCTTGAATAAAATTAGTACCTAAAAACTTAGCAGCTGACATAGCTCCAGATCCAGTAAGAGCTAATGTGAAAGAACAAGAAGGATATTTTAATAATAAATCTTCTAATACTTTACATACTGTATTTTTAGTGTCTGAAAAATGTCTTTGATAGTTTTTATATATAGTATTTTTGTTTTGATCCATAACGATAATTTTTACAGTTGTTGAACCAACATCAAGTCCAACGTGTAATAATTCATTCATAGTAAATTCTCCTTTTTGTATATAAATTTACACTTTTAACACTTTAATTTTATATGGAAAATGGGGTTTTGTCAAATGGAAAATAATGGTTCTAAAAAGGACAAACAAATAATAAGATGGATAGTAGATAATAAATTCAAGGAGGAAAAAAAATGAAAAACAAAAAAATTATGATAATTTTTACTATTTTATTGATTATCTTATTAGTAGGAGGATATTTTGCAATTCAATATATAAAAGATAAAAAGGAGAAAAGTATAACAGTAGAAGAATATACGCCACAAGAAGAAATATCAGAAGAACAATTAAGGCAAACCATTGTTAGCTTATATTTTCCATCAAAAGAGACAAAAGAATTAGTTCCAGAAGCAAGATTGGTAGACATCAAAGAAATTATAAATGACCCATATGACAAATTAGTTAGTTTATTAATAGAAGGACCAAAAAGCGAAAAGGAAGAAAAGATTATTCCTAATAATACAAAACTAAATAAGAGTTATATGGAAGATGATTGTGTAACGTTAGATTTTTCAACTGAATTTTTAAACTATGATAAGTCAGATGAAAAAGCAAAAACTAATATGATTTATAGTATTGTAAATACATTAACCCAATTGACAGAAGTAAATAAAGTAAAGTTTCTAATTGATGGAAACGAAAATGAAGAATTGAAAGAAATTTATACTATAAAACAATAAAAATTATTTAAAAATTTTATAGATTTTAACACATCTTGTAAATTTTTTAAAATTGTTTAAAAAATACTCTACTTCGTTTAAAGAATGTAGTGTATTTTTTTTACATGTTTTAAAATCAAGTTTCTTCTTAGGAGGTAATTTTTTGTTATTTCTTTTTTGTGATTCCATTGTTTTCACCTCATATAATTTTGCATTCTAAGGCATTTTGTTATATAATATGTAAAAAAAATTAAATGGTTAAAAATTAATAATAAAATTAGGGCAAGGATTGAAGATGAAAGTAAATTTAAAGAAAAGTGAAAGAATAGATGATTTACAATTTAAAAATTTAAAAATAATTCAAGATAAGGAAGGTTTTTGCTTTGGAATGGATAGTGTACTTTTATCAGATTTTGCAAAACAAATTAAAAGAAATGCTATCGTTCTTGATTTAGGAACAGGTACAGGAATTATTCCCACTCTTTTGTGTGCAAAAACAGAACTAAAAAAGGTTATTGGTGTAGAAATACAAAAAGAAGTTGCAGAAATGGCCAATAAAAGTATTCAATTAAATTGTTTGCAAGATAGGTTTGAAATAATCAATGAAGATATTATTAACTTAAATAAAATTTATAAAAAACAGACTTTTGATGTAATTGTTACCAATCCTCCTTATAAAAAGAGAGAGTCTGGGATTATCAACGAAAATCAGAAAAAAGTAATAGCCAGACATGAGATAACGGCTAATTTAGAAGATTTTATTAAAACGTCAAGAGATTTATTAAAAGATAAAGGCGAATTTTATATGGTTCATAGACCAGAAAGATTAGTAGACATTTTTAACTTTATGAGAAAATACAAATTAGAACCTAAAAGCTTAAAAATGGTTTATTCTAACCAAGAAAAAGAACCAAAATTAGTATTAATAAAAGGAATAAAAAATGCGAGGCCTTTTTTAAACATAGAAAAAAATTTATATATTTATGATAAAGATGGTAATTATACAAAAGATATATTAAAAATTTATCATAAAATTTAAAAATTAAAAAACTTAAGATTGATAAAAATAAGAGGAGAGTATTATATGGAAGAAAAATTAGTAGGTACTTTATATATTGTAGCAACACCAATCGGAAATTTAGAAGATATTACATTAAGAGCAATTTCTGTTTTAAAAAAAGTTGATTTAATAGCAGCAGAAGATACAAGACATACATTAAAATTATTAAATCATTTAGAAATATCAAAACCAATGATTAGTTATCATAGACATAATGAAGAAGCAAGATCAGATAGTTTAATACAAGAACTAAAAGAAGGTAAGCAAATTGCATTAGTTTCTGATGCAGGAACACCTGGTATTTGTGATCCAGGAGAAGAAGTGATAAAAAAATGTATTGAAGAAAATATAAAAGTAGTTTCGATTCCAGGAGCTTGTGCTATGATAAATGCACTAATTATTTCTGGAATTGATACAAAAGAATTTACTTTTTTTGGGTTTTTACCACTCCATAAAAAATTAAGAAAACAAAAATTAGAAGAAATAAAAAATTCAACAAAAACACTTATTTTATATGAAGCACCACATAAACTGAAAAACACATTAAATGATTTAAAAGAAATTATAGAAAATAGAAAAGTTGTATTGGCAAGGGAATTAACTAAAATACACGAGGAATATATAAGAGGGACTATAGATGAATTAATTCAAAAAGTAGATAATATAAAAGGAGAAATTGTACTTATTATTGAAAAAAACAATCAAACAGATGAAAATAGATTCAAGGATTTAACATTAGAAGATCATTATGCTTTTTATGAAAAACAGGGGTTGCCAAAAAAAGAGATTATTAAAAAAATTGCGAAGGATAAAAATGTAAGTAAAAATGAAATTTATCAATATTTTATTTCTCCACAATAAAAAACTATGAAGAATGAAGTGAAGTGAACCCCAAATAGTAGACTAATAATAAAAAACTATTTGGTAGATAGGGACTACAATTAAATGTA
>CANRKZ010000038.1 GCA_947631335.1 uncultured Clostridia bacterium | reverse complement strand
GCTTTGGTACTGGATTAAAACTATTGCTTAAATCAGTTACTATGTTAAATCTCATACCTAATCGCCTCTATTTTCTTTTTAAGGGCATTTTGTTTGCTATCTATACTTTCATATGCTTTTTTAAATCTAAATAATCTAGCACCTAATTCTGCTAATTTTTTACTATCTTCTTTTATAAATTCTTTTGCCATAGCTTCGAAATAGCTCATTGCTGGAGCTTTATCTTTATTAGTTTCTTGCCATTGTTTTCTTTGCATATATATTTGCTTATTTTCTAATATAGATATGTCTGTTTTCTTTTCGTCATATTCCTGTTGTATTCTTGCAATCATCTCTCCTAATAGATAATTCATGTTAGCATAGATTTCTATATTCTTTGCTATTTGAAATCCAGTATCAGGATTATCTATTAGCTCTTGTTGCAATTTGCTATATGTATCGGCTATTTCTTTACTATCTGCATTTTGAATTGTAAAAGGATTAAACATATATAATTTTTCAAAATCCATAATCTTCCTATCCTTTGCATTTCCATTTTTCTGCATATACTTCAAATAAATTGTATTGTTTCAACCAACTTTCAAATTTATGTAATATACTATCTATCGTTTCTGGAAATAAATCTTTTGTATATTCTTCTCTAAAAATCTCACCTGGCTCATCTTCAAATTTATTAGTTATTAGATAAACCATTTTTCGAGCTTCTGTCACCATTTCTAAATACATAAGTGTTTGATGATTAGTAAAGAATTTTCCTACTTCATAGTTTTCGGTATATTTATAATCGTAAATAATTCCACCTTTTAAACAATCTATAATTCCGTATAATAGATAGTCTCCAACTTCTTTGCTAACTTTTACTTGATATGCTCCGTCTTTTGTTTCTTTGTAGTTTTCTTCCATATATGCTTCAAATTTAAAGCCTTTCTCTATGCTTTCCGTTGATTCAAATTGTTCTTTATTTAGTACCTTTATAAAATCTTCTAAAGTTCCATTTTTAATGTTATATTGCCAACTATTTAAAAGTGAAGGAGTTATATAGTATTTAGCCATATTACTCACCTACTTTTAATTCATATTGTTGTTTTTCCTTGTTCCATTGCATATTTAAACTTTCTAATTTTTGTTTAAATCTAGCTGTTAATTCTTTTTTACTTGTAGATTTATGTTCAATTACTTGCATTAGATCTGATACTTCTTGAACTGTATCTTGTGTCATATTCTCAATAATTGGTATGTACTTGTCCATTACTGCTTGATATTCTTTTCGTTCTTCTTCAAAAACTTTACTTTCCTCTTGAATATTTTTATTGGCCTGCTCAAATAACTTAGTTAAGAAGTCGTTTGGTATGCTTCCGTCTAGCTCTGGTATAATATGGCTTCCCTTTATTCCAAAACTTGATTTAGCAAAGTATCTTTCACAGTTATCAAAACCTATTGTCTTTTTGTTTCCTCTCATTTCTATAAAGCCACCTAATTCAACATTTTGCCAAACTGTATTCTTTGTACTTCCCTCTACTAAAATTCTTAATTTTGTATCTTCGTCTTGTTTCTCTTCTACTGCGTGGAATATAATTACACAATGCTTTTTTAATTCAAAATATATGTAATTCATAAATCTTGTAAATTCTCTACCTACTGCTCCATATCCTTGTAGACTTAATGTTCCATCTTTCTTAGCATTTTTAATGTCATTTTTAATTACATAAGCTTTCATTAATTCAAGTAATTTCCCTCCAGTATCAATTACTATAGTCTCATAATCACTTAAATCTCCTTTTAAATCATTTAATAGTTCTTCGTAACTTTCTGGCTGTATATAATCCTTCCTTACACTTGCCATTGTTCTATTAATTCCAAAGTCTACATCTATTAATAATGGCTTTGGTGCTGATAATCCTAATGTTGTTTTTCCTATTCCAGGATAACCTGCTATAAGTATTCTGAATCTATTTGTTTCATTTATCATTTCTGATGGTTTCTTTATCATTTTTTTCTTCTCCTTCCGATTTGCTTAATCTTTCAAAAATTTCATCTTCATATCTTATGTCGTCTTCTTCAAGTAAATGTTCTAAGTATTTTTCATAATCCATATTGTCTCCCTCTTGATTTCTACCTGACTTTTTGATATAATTAAGTAGAAATCGTATATTTATATGTATTTTTGAGTTAGTCTACAGTTTGCGAAGCGTTGACTAGCTCTTTATTTTGCTCTGATAAGTTGTTTCTTAAAATTTCTATGTTATTTTCTAAGGCTGTATTTTTAGCTCTTAATTCTGATGCATTATTTAATAAAATTTCATGTTCTTCTTGATACATTTTTATTAAATAATCTTTTTTTGCTACTTCTTCTCTTGCTTCATCTCGTTCTTGTTGTGTAATCTTGATTGTTTGCTTTAATGATTTTATAAGCTTTTGATTAAACATATTTCCTTTGCCTCCTTTCCTTTTAAACTGTTGTATGCATAAGTCCATATAGTAATAAGCTTGTCCATGTTGCATTAAATAATATAAATAATGTTGCTTGTCCTACCAAGTTGAATAATCTGTTTAACTTTTTGTTTTTCATTTGTTACACCTTCCTTTCATTTATCATTATTTCTAGAATTTTTTTGGTTATATTTGTAGCTTTTTCTTCGTCTTCATTTTCTAAATAGTTAAGTCCTTTTCTTTGTAATACGACTCTTACGATAGTTCCTATTGCTTGTGAAATATGATCTCCTTCGCACATGTCATTTTTATATTCAATCAAATCTCCTTTATAATTTGTAAAGTTATGCGTATAAGTCCAATTAAAACTGTTTAATTCATCAGTAAATTTATCCTTTACTCTTTTCCATACATTTGCTTTTCTATTTCTTTTCAATTCTTCTTTTAGATTTGATAGTTCACTTTCTAATTTGCTAATTCTTTCTTCTGATGTCACATTATCGCCTCCTCTCAACTAAAATTCCAATTCCTTGTGTTTGTAATACCTCTTTGAACTTATCAGCTTCTATACAATAACCTCCAAAGTTAATACCGATATTTTTTACAAAATTCTGTAGCCTTGTTAAGATTTACAGGATATTGTTTTGCAATCTCTTTAGCATAAATTAGTTTAGGTAAATTGTCTTTTTTTCTTAATTCTTCAATATTTTGATTTATACTTTTTAAAAGATTTATTACTTCTTCTGGCATTTTTCCACTTCCTTTCTTTGTTGTTTTTTGGAAATATTTGTTATAAATCTCCTCGAAAAGAATTAATAATTATTTCATTATTGTTTTGAACAATAGTTGATATTGTTGAATTGCCGTTTTTCATATTCATCTATTGCTTTTATTATGGAAGTTTTATCTTTTTCATCAATAATAAAGTCTATTACTTTCCCACATTCATTAATGATTTTTCTTATTTTTTCTTTCTCTTTTTCAATTATTTTATGTGCTTTTTTATCTGTTATTTGTTCCATACTCTCCTCCTTATGTATTTTTTTGTTTACTTTTATCTCTTTTTGTGATATATTTTGCTTAACCCTATTGGGTAAATGAAAGGATGTGGTTTCCATGTCACAATTTTTGATTTTACCCTGTTTCTTAAGAATTAGTGTTCTGTATAATGTAAAATTATACAGTTCAGCTGGATAGCTTAAAATCTAAAATCTAGTGGCTATAGGGTAATAAAATACATATATCAGAACCACTACTGATTAAGTACTAGAGCTTTCATAGAAATTATGAGCGTCAAACATAACATTAGTTGAATACGAGTTGGAAGAATTTTTGCTAACGACTTCTATGTCGGTAAAACTAGAGGTTTACTAGTTCCTAAAACTAGGAGCAAGCCGACGGGCTTTAAACGGGTTTGACCTCCATGTCGTTTAAACTGGTTCTAACGACTCGGACTAAGCTAGTTGCAAGAGTTTAAGATAAAAAAATTGTGGGATATACTAATCATATTGACGCTATGGTTAGTATTTTCTATTTATATAAACTCTCTACTGTTGTTTCTAATATCTCTGCTAGATTTAGTGCTTGCTTTACATTAGGTATTCTTATATCGTTCTCCCATTGGGAAAATGTATTTTGTTTTACTTTCATTTTTTCTGCAAGATCACTTTGAGATAAATTTTTCTTTTTTCTAAATTCTTTTATTCTATTCATAAGAACTCCTTATTTAATTTGTGTAGCGTCGTATTATTTTGTTGTATTTTGCAACTTCTTTTGTAAAAAAAATTCTGCAAATTCATTATCTTTAATATCTAACTCATCGCATAATATCATTACTTCGTCTATATTCATCGGATTTTCATTTGCGATTTTTCTTCCCAATATGTATGGAGAGCATGGTATTTTAGGTGCTATTGATTGTATTGTTTTTCCTTTTTCTACTATTCTCCCTTTGATTTTTGCAGTATTAACCATATTTACACCTCCTTAATTAGGTTTGTTGTGTTTTGCAACTTTAATATATAATAAGTTCTTTATTTTGTCAATAGCATTTTGCAACTTTTTTTGTATTTTTTATAAAAAATGTTGCAAAAGTTGTAAAATATGTTATAATAACCATAGTTAGGAGAATTTTTATGGATAAAATTATTTTTGAAAAAGTTGGACAACGATTAAAACAAGCTCGAGAATTACGAAAAATAACTTTAGAAGAAGCAGGTAAAAAAGTTGATGTTCATAAAAGTACTGTATTAAGGTGGGAAAATGGCGAAACTGAAAAAATTAAGTTTCCTATAATTGAACTCTTAGCATCTTATTACAATGTAGATCCTGTTTGGCTTATGGGTTATGATGTGCCTATGGAAAAGAGTATTAAAATAGATGAACTAGGCAACCCTGTTGCAGAAGTTCCTCTTCTTGGCATAGTAAAGGCAGGATATGATTATTTGGCACAAGAAAATTGGATTGACACTATTGATGTAGATAAAAAACTAGTTGATAGTGGAGAATTATTTGCATTAAAAGTAAAAGGAGATAGTATGTCCCCTACATTAATTGAAGATGATATAGTTATCATAAAAAAACAAGATGATTTTGAAACTGGAGATATAGTAGTAGCTTTAATAAATGGAGATGAAGCTACAATTAAAAAAGGAAAGAAAAGTGATACAAGTATATTACTTCAACCTTTAAACACTAATTATGAACCACTTATATTTACTTATGATGAAATGAAAACTATACCAGTAAAAATTATCGGTATAGTTAAGCAATTAAAAAGAGATTTTTAATTTTTGGTTTTATTTTTATTTATATATAAAAAAGGAAAAATGTTTATAGTTTACGACGCTACACATTTTTCCCTCACGAATCACTATTGAAAGTGATTGTATTGTTATTATACAACAAAAATACTTTCATTTTCAATAGTTTAGTTAGAAATAAATTATTAAAATGGAGGTATTTTATTATGGGAAAAAAAGTAAAAGGAAATGGAGAAGGAACAATATACTTCAGTAATGCTCTAAATTGTTGGGTAGCTCAATACGTAGAGCCTTCTGGAAAAAGAAAAACTTTAAAGCAAAAGAAAAATGAAAAAGTTAGTGATTTCAAAAAGAGATTTACAAACATTATTAATGATATTAATAATAATTATTATATAGAATCTACAACTACTAGTCTATATAATATATTAAAAGATTATATTGAAGATAAACACAAAACTGGAATAATATCCGATAGAACATATATCAGAAACATGGAAAATCTAAAACTATTAGAAAAATGTTGCAATAACTTTATATATAAACCTATTCAAAAAGTAACTTCGTTGGAAATAAAAAAAGCCTTACCAAACTTTGTGCAATTAGAAATAAACAACACCCAAACGAACGAAAAGGTACTAAAAATCTATTCTCAAAATATAATAGATAAATTATACATGTTTTTAAATAAAGGCTTTAAAATTGCATTTTCAGAGAGAATTATTAACTATAACTTAATGGATAATGAAAGCATCAAAAAGCCTAAATCAAAAAAGGAATTAGAAAAAGTAGAAGCATTAACTGTAGATGAAGAAAAAAAATTGATCCAGTTGCTTAGAAAATCAAATCATAAATATAGAAACATACTATTATTAACTTTATTTACTGGTATGCGAATTGGAGAAACATTAGCCTTAACTCGTGATAATATTGATTTAAAAGAAAACACTATTACTATTGAAAAAACATTAACTAAAAATAAAGACGGTAAAGTAGTATTAGGCGAAAGAACTAAAACTAAAGCAGGTAGAAGAACAATATATTTGAGCAATAATGCAAAAGTAGTATTAAAAAATATTCTATCTACAAATATTTCTAACATATATAATTTAATATTTTATGATTATAAGAAAAATACTTTTATAACACCATTAGAAATAAATTGTTACTTGAAAAGACTTAATAATGCTAATCATATATGTAAACACATTCATACTCATATGTTAAGACATACTTATGCAACTAGATGTATTGAGGCGGGTATGTCAGCAAAGGTTTTACAAAAAAACTTAGGACATGTAAGAGTACAAACGACTTTAGACACATATACAAGTGTATTTGAAAAATTTAATAAAGATGAAAACGAAAAATATAATTTATACATGAAACAAATTGGAATTTAAAAATGCTACTGCATTACTATTGCATTACTTTTAAAAAATAAATCTCTACAAACGTTGATTTTTCAACAATGTAGAGATTTTATATATGGTGCAGATGGCCGGAATCGAACCGGCACGGTTTATTCAACCGCAGGATTTTAAGTCCTGTGCGTCTGCCAGTTCCGCCACATCTGCATTTTTAAATTAATATAATTGCATTATGCTTCACATACTGACCTTGTAACGAGCATAGCTCTAACAAGCTCAGCAAGTTCCGCCACATCTGCATTTTTAAATTAATTTTAACTGGCATCGTCTTGCGACAATGATTATTATAATATTTTAATAGTGTTTTGTCAATACATATTTTACAAAATTTTAGCTTATTAGGTTAAAAAGGAGAACTTCTACATATGAAATAAAGTCAAATCTGTTGACCTTATCATATATTAGTCGTCTCCTTTTTTATATATACTAGTTTTCATTCTTTTACACCATCTGATTTTTCTAAAGTAATATTCCCTAATTTGGTTGTTCTAAAATCATCTAAAATTATTTTTGCTGTTTTTTCATCATCTACGTTTCCACCAGAAACTAGTGCACCACGCTTTTTTCCTATTTTATTCATAATATCATAAATATTATAATTTTCTTCTTCATCTCTTAATAGTATATTTTCTAAATCTTGTTTTTCGAAATTATATCTTTTACAAACGTTATCCATGTAGTTATTTAATAAGAATTTTAAAAGTTGATATGCTATTTCTGTTTGAGGCAAAATGGTATCTTTAATTGTTCCTGTATATGATAAATTTAATGCTACTTCCATATTATCAAATTTTGGCCATAATATTCCTGGTGTATCTAAAAGCTCTACTTTATCATTAATTCTTATCCATTGTTTACTTTTAGTCACGCCTGGTTTGTTTCCTACTTCTGCTGAATTCTTTTTTGCTACACGATTTATAAAAGATGATTTTCCAACATTTGGAATTCCTACTATCATTGCTCTTACTTTTCTGCCACTTCTTCCTTTATTTGCTAATAGATCTAAGTTATCTTTGGTTAACTCCTCCACTTTTCTTATTGTTTCTTCTATTCCCTCACCTGTATTTGAATTCACTACTACCGTTTGGATTCCTCTAGCCAAAAAATATTCTTTCCACTTTCTCGTTTCTTTGCTGTCTGCTAAATCACTTTTATTTAATACTTTTATTACCTTTTTATTTTTCAAAATATTTTTTAAGTCAGGATTCTGACTAGACATAGGTATTCTGGCATCTAAAATTTCTATCACAATGTCAACAAGTTTTAAATTTTCTTCAATTTCTCGTCTTGTTTTAGCCATGTGACCTGGAAACCAGTTGATATTTGTCGAATTTTGTTGATTATCCATTTTAAATTCACTTCCTTTTATTTTATATTTTCATCTATCCAATTTAAAAATTCTCTACTTGCATTTTTTATTTCAAAGCTTGAAATTTCAGCAACTTCATAATTATGTATTTTCTTTATTTCATTCTCTATTTCTGGAAATTTACTTTCTTTTGTTCTAAATTCTAATTTGTATTCATCACATTCTTCTAATTTATTATTCCACCAATATTTAGAGTGAACTTTCGTAACTTGACTTCCAGCTGCTAATCTTTTTTCAAGTAATGTATCTATTATCTTGTTTGATATTTCTTCTTTATCACATAGTGTTGTTACGATTGTATATTTATCCATTTTTAATCTCTCCCTTTTAATTACTTAATTTTTAAATTAGTTTGTGCTTGTTTTTGACTTTTTTATATCAAATTTATATATAGCTATTATAGCTGAAAACATTTCAATAAAAGTTGATATTAAACCACTTATTGCTAGAACTTTAATATTATATATTATAAAGAGTAAACAAGAAATTATTTCAATAATTCTTGTTATAGTTAAATTTTTTTGCCATAAAGCTATGCTATATAGTATTACAGCTAGAGTAGGAAGTAAGCTTATAATTCCGTTGTAGGACATTAATGATAAAATAATCATGCATATTATAACTAATATTAAATATATAATTGGAATTTTATCATTAAATTTTTTATATATAAGATTTCTTATCATTGT
>CANRKZ010000037.1 GCA_947631335.1 uncultured Clostridia bacterium | reverse complement strand
AAACATTTTATCATATTTTTGGTATTTCCTATATTATTTTTTGTTTATTAGTGTGACATATCTATTTTAAACCTATAATTTCAAAAATTCCATTTTTTATTTACTTGATTTATTATAATAGGATGAAAAATTTACATTCTTTCAAATAATGGTTTAATATTGTTTAATTCTATATCCTTATTCAAACTAATATATTCCCACCCATTGTTTTCAATTTGTAAATATTTTCTTATAATATTTGTAGTCTCAGGCATAAATGGCTCAACTATATTAGCAATATTAGCAATTATTTCAGTGCAATTATACATAGTTTCATTAAAATCATTAATATTTTCTTTATATTGAATCCATGGCTTTTTATTATCATAATATTTATTAGCATAATCTAATAATTCTATAATACTATTTACAGCATTTCTAAATTCAATTTTTTCAATGTAATTAGAAATTTCATCATATTTCTTGCATAATTGTACTTTTACATCTTCATCTATAATGTTTTTCTTAATAAGAGTTAATCCTTTATATTTTAATGTTCTATTGACAAAGTTACCTAACTTATTAGTTATTTCATTATGTGTTGATATATAATCATCTTCTGTAAAATTAGAGTCTTTTGACTCAGGTCCATTTTTTATTAAGTGAAATCTTAATGTATCTACATTAAATTTATTTAAAGCCTCAGTTATTGTTATTCCTATACCTTTACTCTTGGAAAATTTTTCATCATGAAAATTTAAATACTCTGTTGAAACCATTATATCAGGTAATTTTATTTCTTGTTTCATTCCTATTAATAGCCCTGGCAAAATTATACTATGAAAAGTTATATTATCTTTTCCATGTACCATATACATTATATTATTTCCATCTTTCCACCAATTTTTCCAGTTCAAATTGTTTTGCTCACAGTATTTCATAGTTGCTGTCAAATAACCTAATACTGCATCAATCCATACATACATTCTTTTATCATCAAATCCATCCACAGGAATCTCAATTCCCCAATCCAAATTTCTTGTAACTGCCCTATCTTTTAATCCCTCTTTGATATATTTATTTGATTCATTCTGTGCATTTTTTCTCCAATTTAGTTCTTTACTTTCCAAATATTTCTCTATATCAGGTTGCAATTTTGATAAAGCAATATATAAATTTCTATTGTTCTTTGTTATTGTAATATTGTTGCAAACATTACAAATCGCCCCTTTTAGATCTTCCTTTGTTGGAACATATCCACAATCACATTGATCTCCTTTACTATCCATTCCGCAATTAGGACAAATTAGTTTCAATTCTCTATCTGCTACAAATTTATTACAATGTTCACAGAAATTATCTTCATCTATTTTTTCATAAATATAATTATTATTATAAATTTTTCTAAATATTTCTTTTACTTTTTCTTTATGATATTCATCTTCTGTTTTTGTATATAAATCGTAAGAAAAATTCATACCCTCAAAAGCCTTACAAAATTCATCATGATATTTCTCTGCTATTTCTTTAGGATTTATCCCTTCTTTTCTAGCTCTTTCTGTAATTGGCGTTCCATGGCAATCTGTTCCTGATACATATATTACTTTATCACCGACTTTTCTATGATACCTTGCTAATACATCTCCTGATATCAATGCTGCTAAATGTCCTAAATGTAAAGAACTGTTTGCATAAGGCCATGCACCACCTATTAATATATATCTATTATTTTTCAATTTAAATCCCCCTATAATTCAAACTCAGCATAATCTATATACTCAGCATCTTCTATGTTAATTATATCTTTTAAAATTTTTATACTATTTAATTATATAATTCATTATATTACAGTAAAATCCTAGACGAATTATTATTTTAATAGTATCATCTTTATCAAATTTAGTCAATTGATTTTTTTATTTTAAGTTCTTGAAGTTCCCTCACCTAGTAAAAAATACCATTTTTAAATATTCTTCTGCTAAACCCTTATGAATTTTAGCAACTAATCTTCTATATTTTTCTTTTTCGCATAGAGATTCTTTTGCATAATTTCTCGACATTTTAATCGTCTCCTTTTATAATATATTCAAGGAGCTAAACTCCTTACAACTTAGTCAAACATATAATGTATTATTATGTCTTACTAAAGTTGTTTTCTGTGATCTTGTAGCTTTTTCTCTTTGTGGCGAGAAACTATAAGCTTTTTAATTTTATTTACTATTATTTACCACCCCTTTCCTTTAAACTAAATATATTACAGCATATAAATTGGAGGTACTATTAGTAGAGCTGATCTCAATTTTTTAATACAAAAGTAACGCAATAAAAAAAGAAATAAAAATAAACACTAAAAAAGAAACGCACACATTTCTTGATGCTGAAAAACAAGTTGCAAAAGAAGATAGAGAAAAAGAATGGGATTTGGAAAGATAAATTTTGCACTTTAGGGCACATCAAAAAAGAGTCAGCTGACTCTTTTTGAACTATTGTTCTTTCACATTATTGTATATAATATTAGATTCTATAAACATTCCTCCTTTGCATAAAAAATAAAACTATAGAAAGTAAAAATCTACAATCTATAGTTTTAGTTATATATTTTTATAATAATTTATTTTTGTTAAGCAACAGAGCTCCCACTTTTTATGGTGAGAGCTCCTGCTTTTCGGTCAGTATTTAAACTTTGTTTTTTGTAAAATAAACAGGAACACATTCAATTGTGAACCCAAAATTAACATAGTTCCAAATCTCATCTACAGCTTCTTGGGTAATACTAAATATTAATTTTGATTTACCTTGCCAGAAGTAATCCCTCGAATGATAATAAAACATTGATGCCCATTGAGCTGCTCCGGTTACACCCTCATTATCATTTTCAAATTGTTTAAACAGATGTGTTGTATTGATGAATACGATTGGTATTTGTTAGGTAATAAAATTTCCCCAGAGTCTGCCTGAATGAAAATCAAAGTCATTTTTACAGTCTACTAACTGATATTCGAAATCAAAGTTTGGTAAATAAGAATCATCATTTTCATCGTTTATCATAAATTGAAAAAAATGTGTGTTAGATTTGGCAACAATTTTCATTCTCAGTATAATATCATCCTCTGACTCAAACAATCTATTATCCATAATAATCCTCCTTCAAAAAATTATTTTTGAACATAAGCAGTCTGACCACCTCTGCTTATTTTGGTTTTGTTAGTATTTGCTGAAATAAAGGAAACACCTTATATCTCTAACTAACGCTTACAATTTATATAAAAATGGCATATTCCAGTTTTGGAATTTCCGATAATTTCCATCCATAATACCACATTTTCATTGATTTTTCAATAGTCGAACTTATTTTCTGCTTGATGTTTTCGTGTTTTTTTTATTTTTTTATACTACAATTCCAACACCAATTCCAAATAATGATAATACCATTAAATTACTGTTTATCTAAATAAATTGTAACAATAAAATTTAAAAAATTCAATATTTCTACTTATTTTCTACTAACCACTTATAAACTTCATCTTCTGTAAGTTTTCCTTTTTTTATTTGATTTATCTTTTCTTTTGCCTCTTTTTTCCATTTATCAAATTCTTTTTCGATATGTTTACTATCTTTGTTTCTTTGTGCTATCATAAATTTTTGCCTATAAATTCTCCTATAAAGTGCTTGTGTTTTGTTATTTTCTAAATTTCTTTTATATTGTTCATTCGCACCTTTTTCCCTACAAGTTGGACTTTGATCCACATTTTGTAAATCACAATATATCTCGTTTTGTCTGTAACTCGGTATAAAATACCTACCACAATTCAAACATGTCTTTATTTGCAAATTATCGTGTCTTACAACTTGATCTAATATAGCAAAGCGATACTTTTTTCAAAACAAGGAGCAATAGTGTTTTGACTTATGTAGTTTTATAAAATAAAACAACTAGTCAAACTAACTAGTTGCGACGTGGCTCCTGTGTTGAAGTTATTTACAACTTTTTGGAGCTTATAACAATTGATACAAATATCAATCTGGTTTATTTATATATAAAATACTATAAAAATATTGTATAGTCAATATTTTTTATTAATTATATAACATTTCAGTAAAAAAATTAATATAATAGTATCAATTTACAATTATATGTATCTGCTACTAAAAGTCATAATTAGTAATACTGTTAATATAGCTTTTTAATATTTGATTTTATGTTAATCATATGGTATAATATAAGTATATAAATTGCCTGAAGAGGTAAAAATACTTATTTTATTTGCACCACTGGAAAGAGGATATTATGAGTGACACTTTAAGAGAGAGAAAACTTTTAGGAAATATTTCTATGAAAGTATCTTTTGACAAAAATCCTTATTATCTGACAAAGGTTGTTGGCTATGATCGTGACGAGATTATTGCTTACTGCAAAGAACACAATCTTGAAGTTGTAGATGAAACTTGCAATAGCAATTATCGTTACACAATCTGGGCTGAAAAACCTAATCAGAGAATGCGTGTTTTACGCAAAAACATTGAACAACTTGAAGATTGGAAGCTCATTAAGATTGAGCGTACTCCAAAAATGTACTGGCTTACTTATGAAAAGCAGGCAAAGTCAGTCAAATAAAAAATTGAAACTCCTTTTTAGTGGTGGAAGGAGTTTCTTATTTATATTGTTAATACAGTTCTTTTATGAATTTTTCTATATTATTACTAACAAATTCAAATTTATCAATTTCGTGTAAATATAATTCTATTTTTTCGTTTTCAATATTTAAGCATATAATATCTCCTGATGGAGTATTAGCAAACGGTATATAGTTCTTTTGAAACAAATCATTATATATGTAAATATTTTCTCTATCATCTTTATTATATGATAACAAACATTTAAATACTTTTTCTTTATAATTCTCTGTATCAAATATATTTTTTTCAGGTCGTCCTCCATTGTATTGGATTATTAAATCTTTTAAATAATTAGGAATATTAATATTATATTTTTTCTCTATATTAGTAATAGATTTGTAACCCTTTAGTTTTTTTATATATTTCCAATTCATTACACTTCTCCTCGTATAATAAGAATTATAATCCTTTATTCAAATTATTATAAGTTTCTATGAATTCCCTATTCCATTCATTGATTTGATTATCATTTATCATTTGCTCAAATTCACTTATTGTTACATATTTTGCATTTATAACTTCTTTATCTATGAAGCTTAAATCATTTAATGATATATTACTTCTAATTATATAAATATCTCTAAAAAAATGTTCATCTCTAAAACTTTTTAGTATTTCTATATCTTTATCAGAAGCTTTTATACCAATTTCTTCATATAATTCTCTTTGTATAGCTTGAATACTTGTTTCTCCCGTTATTACTAATCCCCCAGTTGGTTCCCACATTCCACCATTATATTTATCTTTTCTTCTTTGTGTTAGTAAAATTTCATTTTTATCATTTAGTATCCAGCATTTAACTTGAATTACATACTCTCCTTTTTGTAATAAAATTTTACCTTGATTCCTATTCACTGTTTTTCCTGTTAATTTTCTATTTTCATCGTAAATATCCAATATTTCCATATGTACCTCGTTATTTCAGTAGTTTATTGCATAATTCTTCTACATCTTTATCATCTTCAAATGTTTTTAAGCAGTTATTATCTATATTTGTGTTCTCAAATAATTCTTTGCTTTTTTCAAACAATTGTATTAAATCTTCTCTATCTCTTATTTCAGAATAAATAATTGATACAGGATGAAATTCTGGAAAACTATTTAATAACCTATCTAACTTTGTTGCCTTATTTTTTATCATATTTATAAATAATTTATTTACTTCTATACAAGAGCTTATTGTTTTCTTATCTTCATCATATACACCTAATACATAATTAATAATCATTTTTAAGACTTTTTCTTCCATATTCATTTTCCTCCCTTATCTTATATGTAAAAATTCTAATATTTTATTTACAATACGCTTAAATACAGGCTCTTTATATTCCACTATTTGCATATTTATAGAAATATCTTCACTACTATTATTTTCTGCAGTGATATCTTTTTTATTATTTTTAAATATATTATCAGGATTGTATTTTTTTCTTAATTCGGCCTGATATTTATTTTCATTATTTGCATATATTTGTTGCAACCTTTGTTTTTCATCTTCATCTTTACACCAATATTGCAAATTTAATAAGGCAATAATTGCAAGTGTTTCTTCTTTTAGATTTTGTTCCTTAATTGGAATATTAGAATTAATATTTTTACGATAACTTGTATCTTTTTCCTCTTTAAAGAAATCTCTTAGTTTTTTAGGTATTTCATTTCTTTCTTCCTCAGTTATTAAACCTAAAAATTCATCAATTTCTGAATATGCTTGTCTTGTGTTAATTGATAATTCCATTACTTTTTCCTCCAATTTCATTTATTTATTTCTTCATTCATACTATCTTGTTCAATTTTTTCTTGTTTAGCTCTATCTCTAAACCTTGACTTGATTTCTCTAGCCACAATATTTAACATACCTGTTCTTGTTTTTAAATTTGCTTGTTTTATCATTTTGTTTAAAAAGGTTCCTTTATCTTTTTTGGACTCATCTGAGCTTTTATTCTGGTAACTATCAATTTTCTGTCCAGTAAAATAATCTATATATGTCCCAAATTCTAATCCTTTTTCTTTTGCAATCATTTGGACAATTGTATATTCATCTGGAACGTCAATAATTCCTATCTCTTTTCCAGGAATTGTTTTTCCTGTCGTAACACCATCATTTAACTGTCCAGAATTGCCAAAACTATTGCTTAAATATAATCCATTTAAAGCCATCGGAGAATAATATTGTTCTAAAGTAGTATATTTTCTATTTTCAGGATTTCCCGAAGAATACGCCACTTGCATTTCATAATTATCACTTTTCATTGGTATCAAACCTATACAAGCTGTGTCATTAGCCAACTTATCTATTACTCTTTTAAAACATTTTATAACATTATTTCGCTCTGTTTCTGAACATTGCTGAGCTTTCTTCATAGCAACTCTCATTAAATAATCATTTTTACTTTCTCCAACTTTTATAGGCAATGCAGAATTTCTTTCTTGGGAAAGTGGACCTAGATATAATCTTTCAGGATTCATATTTGTTGCATAATGTATAGATGCTTGTCCCGGTGCTGCTATATAAATTTCATTTGAATTTGAGTAGTCCTGATTATCAAGGTATTTATTTCTTCCAACTTTAGATTCCAAATATAATAAGTCTTCACTTAATTGTTCATCCTTTGTCTTATCATTTCTTAAACCCTTTTGTTTTACTTTGCTTTTTATATATGCATTAAATGAATGAGTTACAAATCCATTAACATTTGTATTTTCTCTTATCTTATTAATATCATATTCATATTTAATGAATTCATTTCCCTTATAATATCCATCTCTTCTATTTTGTATTGCTAAACTTCTTCCTATTACATCTTCTATATCTAAATTCAATTCTGTATCACGAGTCATAATAAAATATTTGATAACTTCAGAAATATCATTTTTTATTTCCATTAGAGTTTTGTTTTGTCTAACTAAATTTTCTAATAGATTATTACCATTAATATAATAATTAATTGTACTTGCTACTCTTTTACTTTCATTCATTATATTTATCCTCATTTAATCATTTAAGCTTAGTATCCTTTTCAATGTTAGAATTTGTTCTTTCTTGTTGTCTTGCTTTCATAGTCTGCGCCTGTTCTTTTACTTTTCCTATTCTTGTGCTTTCGGTTGCTTCTACACCACTTTTCAAGTTTTTTATTTGTGAAGAATTGTATTCTTCTAAATATTTTTTATCATTAGCCAGTACCTCTTGAGCACGTTCTAATTTTTCTTGATATAAACCTATAGAAGCACAAGAATTCTCATCTAATTCTATATAAGCTATCCATTTTTGACATTTATCTATTTCTTTTTGATTACGCAATGCAGACATCTCAATGATTTTATGTTTAAGTTTAACTTCTACTCCTTTATATGTTTCTTCATCTATTTTTTCCTTTTCAAATTTACGATCAGCTTCATAGGCTTCTAACCATGCATTATTAAGTTCAATATCACATTTAAGACCTGTTATTTCTTGTATTAAATCTGCTTCTAATGCAATTAACAATGCTTTTTTTGTTTCATCTGTTTCTAATTCTATTTCTTCACTTCTTTTTTCTAATTGCTTTTCTAACATTTCTATTGTACTTAAAATTTCCTTATTTCTTGCTTTTGTTCTCATTTTAACTCTTACATCTCCCATAATTTCCTCCAATAGTTCATCTTTATATTTCATTATTCTCTATCTAATCCCGTATTTTCCATTGTTTGTTGTTGTGTTCTTTCTTGTTGTCTAGCTTTCATAGTCTGTGCTTGTTCATTTACTTTTCCAGTTCTAGTATTTTCTTTTGTTGCATCTACTGCACTTTCTAATACGGATTCTTGCTTGTCGTTTGTACCTAAATTCCTATTTTCTGCCTCAAAATATGGCACTTGGCTATCAAAAAAGTTTTGTACATAATTCTCATCAATTTCTTGTATATCTCCCATGGCAGTAAGTGCTTTTCCATCAGCATCATATTCAAAAACATCTGATAAGTTTCCATTAGAATCATAATTTTCTATTGTAGTTCCTCTTTCATTTTTTATTATTCTAAATGTTGTCCTTCCATTTGCTGTATGATAATACAATTCATTTCCTTTATTATCTCTTTGATATGCATATTGTTCTTTTTGTCCTGTTATTTTATTATCAACAGTCATATCTTTTCTTTGATGTTCTAGCTCCGTTCCAATACCTCGTGAAACCTCTTTAATTGAATATTTACCATCTTCTCTTTCTAAACTGCCTATGGTTTCTACAGTTCTTGCACCATTTTCAAGATTTTCAGTATCAGTAATAACTCTACTTCCTAATTCTTTTCCTGAATAATCTGTAAGAACTTGCTCTTGTTTTTCAGTAAATATCTTCCCTTCCTGCCAAAATTTAAATCCTGGAGTGTCTTCCTCTATAACTTCTTCTGTATTTTTAACATTTTTTTCAGCATATTGAGTTTTATTTATTTTTTCATCATTTCCCGGTCTTATAATCTCTCCACTCTCATTTATATATGGTTCTGTGGTTTGTTCTTGCTTTTGTTCTCCTGTATTTTTTTCTTCTTCTGCTTCTTCTTGTTGCATTACAATTTCTTGTGCATATTTTAATTCTTTTACAGCTTTATTTAATTCTTGTTCCCATTTACTTACATTTTTAATATCATTTTCTAAAGTATATAATTTTAGTGCTTTTTTACATTTTTCAAATTGATTTTCACAATATTCTAATTCTTGTTGATTAGCTAAATCAGCTTTTTGTTTCCTATTAGCAACCACTCCTTTAGTATATGTTTCTTTATCAATTCTGCCTTCTAGAACATCTTGTTGCAGTTCAAGTTGCTCAAGTGTTAACTTATAATCTTTAAAACTATTTGTTAAGGAATTAATTTCTTGAACTAATTTTGCTTCTTCAAGCTCATTTCTTGCTATATATCTCTCATCAGACATATTTTCTTTATTTCTTCTTAATTCAGTTACCTGTTGCATAAGCTGTTTTCTATCTTGATTAACTTTTTTTATATATTCATTATAAGTCTGTTTATTTTTTAACACTGATTCAATTGTTACTTCCATAAACACCTCCAATTGTTTATAATAATTTATTTTTACTTAAGTTATTACTATCCCTTTTAAAACACCACCCTTCTTGGATGATATTTTTCAGATAAAAAAAATACAATCCTTTTCAGAATGATATTTATATCTCTGTTCATAAAAGTTCGAACAGATTCGTCACTGGCTGGGGTAGTAGGATTCGAACCTACGAAATGTCGGAGTCAGAGTCCGATGCCTTACCGCTTGGC
>CANRKZ010000036.1 GCA_947631335.1 uncultured Clostridia bacterium | reverse complement strand
GGGGGGGAGACTGTCCGAGAAATAAAAAAATCACTATCAAAAATAAACAATATTTGGTAAAATAAAAATAAGAAGTAAGGTAGTGATAAAATGGGAAAATATATAACAGGACAAGATAGAAATCAAATAATACTATTTCCAGAAAAAATAGATGATTTAATAGAAGAAAAAAGTGAAATAAGAATAATAGATAAATTTGTAGAAACAATAGATATAAAAGAAAAAGGATTTAAAAGAGATGTACCAAATAGAAAAGGAACAAATACATATAATCCAAGAGACTTATTGAAATTATACCTATATGGATATAGAAATAAAATAAGATCATCAAGAAAACTAGAAAAATTATGTAAAACAAATATAGAAGTAATGTGGTTAATGAAAGGATTAAAACCAGATTTTAGAACAATAAGTGATTTTAGAAAAATAAACGCAGTAGCGTTAAAAGAAGTATTTAAAGAAACAGTAATAATAAGTAAAGAATTAAAGATATTAGGAAATACATATAGTCAAGACGGCTATAAAATAGAAGCAGTAAATAGTAAAGAAAGAAATTATACATTAAATAAAATAGATGAAAGAATAAAAAGAGAAAAAGAAAAAATAATAAAAGAAATAACCAAAACAAAGGAAAAAGAAAGAAAAGAAGCAGAAGAAGAAGTAGAAAGATACTTAAAAGAAATGGAAGAAGAAGATAAAAAAGAATCAGGGCAAGAAACAATAAAATTTACAGAAGAGATGGTAGAAGTAGCGAAAAAAGTAAAAGAGCACGAAAAAATAAGAGAAGAACTAGAAAGAACAGGAGAAAGCCAAAAATCATTAACAGATAAAGAAGCAAGATTGATGAAAAACAATGGAAAATTTAGTGTATGTTATAATGTACAAGAAATAACAGATACAAAAAGCCATATAGTAGTAGGATATGAAGCAGATAATAATCCAGCAGATAGTGGAAGATTAGAAAAAGTAAGCGAAGAAGCAAAAAAGTTAAGCGGAAAAACAATAATAAATAATGTAACAGATAAAGGATATAATGATAGAAAAGATATGGCAAAATGTTTAGAAAAAGGAATAAGACCACATGTAACATTACCAGAAAAAGAAGAACAATCATATGAAGTAGAATTTGAATATATAGAAAATGAAATAAGTGAAAAAGAAAAAAGAAGTAGAAGTAATAAAAAAATAAAAAAATGTTTAGAAGCAGGAGTAATACCAGAAGTATATAAAGGAATATTAACAGATGTAAGAATAGAAGAAAAGAAAGAGATAGAAGAAATAACAGAAATAGAAACAGAAGAAGAAATAGATGAAGAAGAATTAAGAAAAATAGCCAAAGAAAAAGAATGTTTTATAAGAGATAAAGAACACGAAAAAGTATTTTGTCCACAGGGAGAAACATTAAGAAAAAAAAGTAAAAATAGAAACAGAATAAAATATTGTAATAAAATGGCATGTAAAAGATGTAAGAAACCATGCACAACAAGTAAATATAAAGAATTAGTGATGGGAAAAGAACAAAGAGTATCAATACCAAAAGGAACGAAAGCATCTAGAGAAATAAAAGAAGAATACAATAAAAAAAAGAAAAGAAAAATAAAAATAAAAAAAGTAGTAAAAATGAAATTAATCCCCCAAAGATCAAAAATAAAAAAGCGAATGGGAACAAGTGAACATGTACATGGAACATTAAAGAGAACAGATGATGCCTCATATTTATTACTAAAGGGAAAAGAAAAAGTTAATGGAGAGTTAGCTTTGTCTTATAGTGCCATAAATTTGAGGAGACTGATAAACATAGTGCCATATGAAAAAATAATGGAATATTTAGAAAAGAAAGGAGCCGAAAGAGGGCTCCTTTTAACATAAAAAAGTAAAAAAGTAGAGCAAAAAAAATTATTTTCTAAATTTTTTTTCTAAATTTTTTTTAAAAAAATTCAAAAATTTCATTGACAGACAACCTCGGGGGGGGGGGTGCAATTATATAATACTGCTATAGAAAGGAGAAATAAAATATGAAAATGAAGAAAGTTATGATGATGTTAGTCATAATGATGGCAGGTTTTATGATTATGCCAAATGTTAATGCAGAATATAAGTTTGATACACCAAATTTTGACAAGAATATTAAACAGGAAGGACAAGGTACAAAAGAAAACCCATATATTTTGACATTACAAGAGGATGCTATTCAAGACATCGTTATAGAAGATGGAGCCAATTTATATGTAGTTATAGATTTAGCCGGACATAAACTTACAAATTATACGCAAGATAATTCAGTAATACATATAAAAGATTCTAATTCTTCTATTACTATTAAAGATAGTAGTAATGGTTCAGGTGTAATTGAATTAAATAAAGAAAAATCAATTACGGGTGCTGTACCAGTAATTAAAAATGAAGGAACATTAATTGATGAAGGTGGAACTATTAATTCAAATAATGATTCAGGGGAAAGATCTACGGGTATTTATAATGTTGGCAATTTAACTATTACTGGAGGAACTATTAAAACAGAATCTGATGATGCATGGGGAATTACTAATCTTGGTACTACTGTTATCAATGGAGGTACTTTCAATCAAAATAAAAAATTACCTATGATTCAAAATTCTGCTGATTTAACTATTAATAATGGAACATTTCAAGCAAGTGGTGCTCCGGGACAAGAAGCTATGATTGTAAATGATCCCGGAGATGAAGGAAAAGAAGGAAATATAATTGCAAAAATTGCTGGTGGTGATTTTCAAACTCAAAATGTTATATATGAAGAAGGTAAAGCTACTACTGAAGTAAGTGGTGGTACTTATCAAAATCCTGAAAGTATTGTAAAATATTTAGCAAATGGATATGAACTAGAAAATGGTAAAATTGTTAAAGTAGAACAACCAGTAGCACCTGCTGAAGAAAAAAATCCAGATACATCAGATATTAATTTGTTTATGTTAATTAGTTTTACTGTTTTAAGTGGATTAGGACTTGGTTATGCTGTTAAAAAAAGACGGTTTAATTAATAGGATAGAGGGAAGATAAACTTCGCCCCTTCCATTGCACCGTACGTACGGGTCTCGTATACAATACTATATTTGTATTGTAATCGTAAATTAACTAAGATAGTATTCAAGTGGATTGACCAAACTGGGTTTATCCACTTCTTTGTGGCTAAAACTTTGGGACTTAGTAAATAATTTATTCCATTCATTCCACATCTTCTATGCTAACCTAGCTTAGAATTCGTTATCTTTTAATTTAACGCATTAATATTGCATTCCTAATTGGTATGATTTTGGTTGGTGGATGTGGTGTAGTTTACACACAGTGAAAAGAAGATTTAATTAATTGTAATCTATAATAAGAGATAAGAGGTTTGGTTCCTCTTTTTTGTTTACATCCCCCACTACGAACTGTGGAAATAAATATTGACATGAGGGGGGTACTATTTTATAATGTAGGTACAAGAAAGGAGAATTGTTGTGGATAACACAACGATATAAAGGTGAAAAGATGAAAAAGAAATTGATGATGATTGCGGTTGCTATTTTTGCTACGGTTATTTTTGTTCAAAATGTATATGCCACTGATATTATATTTGGTACAGTAGTAGATTGTACTGCAGATGATGTATTGGCACAAAATGATGGTACGAAGGGAACACCTAAAATTACGGGAGATAATGCCAATGTTACAGTTACTTACGATAATTTAGTACTTAAGAAAATTGCAGCTGGAAGCTCAGGCGCTGCAACGGGAAGACCAGATAACAAGAGTTGGGTAGGAGTAAAAATTACTGAACCTACAGGAATTGATGATGGCATAACAAAAGCAACATGGTCTGTGGATGATTCTGACCTAGGAAAATATGAGAAAGATCCAGTAACGGAAAACTATACCGTGTTTGTTCCTATTGATGAGGAAGCATTGGAAAGAGGAGCAAAAAGTGCAGATGGATATTTAACATATGTAGTTAAAATCGATTGGGATGGAACAGAAACAGAAGGTGGAATTCAAACAATTACGTTTAAAATTCTTGTTAAAAATACAACTCTATACGAAAAAGATCAAGACAATGGAAATGCTGGAACTTTAACATGGGACGAAGCTAAATATGAAGAAGTGATAGAAGAGATGAAAGCAGCTAATCAATCTACTCCAACAGAAGAAGAACAAAATCCTGATACATCTGACATTAACATTTTATTCTTATTAGGAATGTTTGCAATTGGTGGATGTGGAATAATTTACAGTATCAGAATTAATTGCAAATTAAATTAAAAAATACCCAAATTGTTTGGGTGTTTTTTTTGATAGTTATTTATATAACATTAATTTTCTAATCTTATTGGTTATTTATTATTTTTAGTTATTCTAACTTTAAATTTTATTCATTTTCATAAGATTTTATTGTTGATTTATATTCTTCAATTTGAGAATTAAGTTCTGACATATTCTCTTCATATTCATATAATTTTGTTTCATAATCATTAATCTTCCCTTCTAATTCACTTACTCTTTTTTCATAATAATTTATGGTATTATTATATTCTTTTTGAATATCAAAATAATTCTTTTTATTTGTTTTCATCTTTTCTATATTTTCTTTGGAAGCATAAACTACAATATCACTAATTTCATTATTAATAGGAATTATTTTTTTATTATTTATATTATGAATAAATTCATTTACCAATTTTATAGGATCAGAACATTTAGCCCATATATCAATACCATAATTGGTATTTTGATCATAAAGAACTAATTTACAATATTTATTAATTTTATATTCTACTCTTATATTATCAATATTTGCTTCTACATATTTAATATGATCATGATTGTTAAAGAATATATCATCTTTCATTTCAAGTTCAATTTCTTCTGTTTTTAACATAGTTTCATTATTATCTAATACTTTAAAATTAAGTATTCCTACAAATATGAATCCTAATCCACATCCAAATACTGCAAGTGCAATGATAAAACTCCAAATCATTTTCTTTTTTTCATTTTTTCTATTGAACACGAAGTTCAAAATAATTAATAAAACTATAATAACAATAGTAGCAGAAGATAATATAGATATTAATATTCCAATAAAGAAGAAACCTGTTTTATATGCTAAAAAAGATATTATTAAACATACGAATAAAAATATTAATACCGGACAAATAAATAAAACAAAACATAAGGCAAAAAATTTAATGATTCCTATTATAAATTTAAAGAGACTATTAATAAATCTATATTCACTATGTTTTGGATCTCTAATTATTATTTTATTTTCATTTTTTCTAAATAATATTTTATTTTTGTTATCAATAATTTTTTGTTTTTCTTGATTATTTATTTTGTCTATATCATCAACGTCTTTATTTGTATTATTTATCTCCTTCTTTAATTTATCATAATAATCTAAATATCTTGTTTTAAATACATGTGTTAAAATTATTATAGATGAAATAATACAGAACAAAATCAAAATTGAATTTAAAAAATTATGTATAAAATATCTAACACCAGCTGGTAAAAAACCTAATAAATTAAGAAACATAGAACTTCCTAATTCCATCACAATAACAGAAATTAAGATTAATATAAAAATAATAATTATTTGTTCGAGTAAACACTTGATTTTACTTTTAAAACTCATATTACTAAATAAATTAATAGTATCGGTAATAAATTTTAAAAAATCCTCTATTGTTTTATTTAATGATTTTTTACTTTCCTCCTCCCCTTTTATTTCTCTAATATCCTTATGTAATAAATCGTCAATGTTTAAATCAAACTTATCACATAAGGCAATAATTTTATCCATTTCAGGATATGCAATTGAAGATTCCCATTTTGATATTGCCTGTCTTGATACTCCAAGTTCATCTGCTAATTGTTCCTGAGAAAGATTATGTTGCTTTCGTATTCTTCTTAAATTTTCTGAAAATTGATTATTCATAAATTTCCTCCTTTCACAAGTATTTTATAATTTTCTACTGGTAGCAGAACACCATTTTTCGGTTGTTTTGTGTAGAAATTTAGTTGCGTTAGCAAAATTATATCATTAAAAAGTATTATTTCCTATTGAAACACTTTAAATAATTATATTTATTTATCAGGTTTAGATAAAAAAAGATATGCATTAATTACATACCTTTTTAAATATTATTTATTTTTTTAATAAATATTTTTTATATCCTAATAGTCCACTACAGATTGTCATAATAGCAGCAATAACAGGAAATAAAACTGTATATATAGTAAATGTACTTGGATTTTTTATTCCTGTATCTGGTGCAGGCTCTCCTGGTATAACAGGATCTGGTTGATATTCAAAGACAGCCTCAATTGTTGTTGCATCTTCAAATGCAGTATTTCTTATATCTACAACTGTTCCATCCTCTAATAAATATTTTGAAAATTTAAAGTTATGTTTTCCATCTTGTTCTAGTTGCTCCTCTATTTCTTTTAACTTTTTCTCTAATTTTTCTTTTTCTTCTTTTGATAAATCTGCGATTGTTCTACCTTCTTCAAGTTCTATTTTTACAAGTTCTTCCTTTTGTCCTTGTTCATTTGTATAAACAACTGTAACTTCTACTGTAAATTTAGGAATTACTGTAATATCACTTGTAAGAATAGTATCATCATTTAATTCAATTTCTTTACCATCCTTTATATAAACAAATCTACTAAAAGATACTCTACCTTCTGGAATATTTGTTTTTATTGTCTCTAAAGTATTATCAGCATCCTCTTTTCCATGTAAATTTCCAAATGTTTGGAAAGATTCAAGATCATAAGTTTTTCCGTTAGCAGTAACTACGATACCATAGATTGCTTTTAGTTTTGTATGTTCATTAAGCTGTTTTGTATCCTCTACTGTCTCTCCTGTTTTATAATCTACAAATCTTTTGAACTTATCTGGTTTTGTATATCCAACATCTTCTAACATCGTTCCCACATCAACGGTCTTTTTAAATGTTTCTTTTCCTACAATTTCAACATCGATCACATATTTTCCTTGAATTTCTATGTTTTCGTTAATCATTTTATCTGTCTTATTGCTAACTTGTTCTACTGTAGCAACAAGATCTCCATCTTCATCATGATATTCAACTAATCTTTGATCTTCTTTTTCTAATGTCTTTAATGCTTTAACAATCTCTGCATCACTAGATAATTGTTTTCCCTCTTCTAAGTAGTATTCTTTATCAATTTTAATCGTTACACCGAATATTGCTGTTAACTCAGCATTTTTCATAAATTGATAAGTGGTATCATCTGCTTTAAGAATGGTATCTGTACCATCTACAACAAAGTATAAGAACTGTCTCTCTTCCTTTGTTTTGACTGCATCAAAAGCATCACTGTTACTAGATTTAACATCTGCTAACGTCTGTCCAGATTCAATTTTAAATGACTTCGTCTCTGTTGCTCCTTTAATCTTCACTTCGACGTTATATTTTGCTGTGACGACTGTATTCTTAGTAACTTTTGTTGTATTTTCAAACTTTTGATCATTTGCTCTATATTCAATAAAATGATATTGATCATCACTAACTGCTTTCTCTAGTTTTGAAAGTGCTGCTTGAATATCCGTTTTTGTTTGAGCAAATTCTCCCTCTAACTCATTAATTGATTTATTTTCAGGAAATTCAAAATATCCTAATTGTTGATCTTTATATTGAATAGTTAAACCAACATAATATACAGGAGTAATTGTCATATTATCATTCGCATTTCCCTCTAAATCGACAGGTTGACTCTTTTCATCCACATAACCATGAACGATTTTGTCATCGGTTTCAAATGCTTTAAGTGCTTCCTTAATTTTCTCTGTACCTAGTTTTGTTCCTTCTGCGATTTCGTACGTTTCATCTTTAATTTTAATTTCTACATTAAAGATTGGTGTTAATGTTTCATTTTTTGTAAATGTAGAGTCTTCCGTGAAGATTTGTCCTTCTTCATTATGAAACTTTTTAGAGAACTTTCTATTATTTTTCGTTGTTGCTGTTTTATAATCCGCTTGTTTTTCTTCAGGGATATTTTTTAACGTCTGACTAGAGTCTAGTTCAAATTCATAACCACTAATCGTTATTTTAATATTATATTTTGCTTCAATCGTAGCATTTTTTGAAAAAGTAGTCTTATCGATATCATCGGCTACAAAATCTGTTTTCTCTGTTTCATCACTATATGTATAATAGTAACCTTTGAAATTAAATCCATCGTCTTTCACTTTTTGTTTTAACGCATCTAGTGCATTTGTTACATCCTCTTGGGTTTCATAATCAGATAACTTTCCACCTTCTGGAATGACAAATGATTCTTCCCCAATTTTTACAGTTACTCTATATTTGGCGTTAATCTTTATAGCTTTCGTAACTTCTGTATTCAATACTTCTTCTTCCGGTTTTTCTTCCTCATCGATTGTAAATTGATCCGCAAAGGTAGCAGTTTCTTTTACCTTTAATTTATTTAGTGCCTCCACTACTTCTGGAACATCTTTAAGCATTGTTCCTTCCCGAACATAATAGTCTTGACCACCAATTTTTACGCGATATTTTACTTTTGCATTAATATAAATATGAGTATTAAATACTTTTTCAAGAAGTGCTTCTTTGGTATATTCCGTATTACTATTTACTTCAACATAGCCATCAAATTTTCTTGTACCATCTTCTTTATTCGCACTTGTCTCTAGTTTTGAAAGTGCCTCTTCTACTGCAGATTTTTGACTCTTTAATGCTTCATCACGATAGACTTTAAGTCCCTTCGTATGATTACTAGTTTCATCATTATTTTGTGGATCATCATAATTTTCAACAATTGTTACATCATAATGATATTTAGCTCGAATCGTAATATCTTCACTAATTGCCTCATCAGGATCATAATCGTTTTCTGTACCTTCTTCTACTTTTACTAATTTATCAAAGTGGAAATTTTCTCCATTTGGATTTTCTACATCGACGATATTAGATCTTAATTTGGCTAATGCTGTTTGTGCCTCTTCTCCAATTAAGTCATCTAACTTTTTATTTTCTTCAACATTATAAGGTCCTGTTTGATTTTTTCCATCATCAAGTGTCACAAATACAAAGTATTTAGGAGTTAATGTGATAGACTTTTCAATTTCATCAGTTTCTTTAAATTCTTTTCCTTCGCTATCAACAAAATGATAGAATCTTGCTTCTTTTCCTTCTTGACCTGAATACTTTTGATATTTCGCTTTTTCAAAATTCGTACTATATTCTTCAGTTTCAGCAACATCTTTCAAAGTTTTTCCAGTTTCTATTTCGAACGTATTCTTGTCCCCACAAACATCAGAAGAACAATTAATTGTGACAACAGCATTATATTCAGCATAGATGGTTGTATTTTTAGAAAGAGTTTTACCTAATATTTCTTCAATCAAAGCTTGAGCAGTCTTATCATGAGATGTTTCTAAAACTTCTTTGTCAGTAGAACCAGTGACAGAAAGAATAAACCCATCTAAATTTCTTTCACCCGCATCATCTACTAATTTTTGTAAAGCTCCTTTGATTTCTTCTTGTTTATCTGTCAAACTACTTAAAGCTTTTCCTTCATCAAGAGTGTAAGTTTTTTCTCCAATAACCACCTTAATCTGATAAACTGGCTTAATTGTTGTCGTTTCTGTGATTGTGCTTTCTGTTGTAACTGCTTCATTGTCTGCATTCTCAAATTGTTTGAATGTTTTATACTCAGCTGGTGCTTTTTCAATCTCATCCATAGCATTTTTTAACTCTTCATTCGCTGAGATTTTCTTGCCTTCTTCTACTTTATAAACATCATTTTCTACTAAAGTAACTTTGGCATAGTGTTTTGTTACAAGTTCAATATTTTCATTAATTGGAGTATTTTCCTCGTCAAAGGTATTATCTGTAACTTCTCCATCTCTCTTATAAACTAATCTAGAAAATTCATCTTCATCTCGACCATTGAGTTTTGCGGTTTTATAACCTTCTTTATTTTCAATGGAATCAATTTTCTTTCCCGTTTCTACTTCAAAGACTTTGGTATCATTATCATCATCG
>CANRKZ010000035.1 GCA_947631335.1 uncultured Clostridia bacterium | reverse complement strand
GCTGAAACTAGAGAAAAAATTCAAAAAGCTATTTTAGAAGCTTATGAAGCTCCAGAAACAGAAGAATCAGCAGAATAATAAATAAAAAGCACTCTAAGGAGTGCTTTTTTTGTTGTATTTTAGAAAAGGACTTGAAAAAAAGGAAAAAACAAGATAAAATGAATAATAGTTTAAAGTAATAAGTTAGGAGAGAAAAATGTATTTAATTGTAGGATTAGGAAATCCAGAAGAAGATTATAGTAATACAAGACATAATATGGGATTTGATACCATAAACAAATTAGCTAAACAATATCAGATAGAAATAAAGAAAAAGGGTTTTAAAGGTTTATATGGAATAGGAATGATTGGAGATGAAAAAGTGATTCTTTTAAAACCACAAACTTTTATGAATTTGAGTGGAGAAAGTATAAGAGAAACAATTGATTTTTATAAAATTAACTTAGAAAAATTAATAGTTGTCTATGATGATATCGATATAGAACCAGGAATCATAAAAATTAGAAAAACAGGAGGAGCAGGGACACATAATGGGATGAAATCAGTGATTCAAAATTTAAATAGCAAAAATTTTACACGTATTCGAGTCGGAATTGGAATGCCAAAATATAAAAATGATTTAATTCACTATGTGTTAGAATACATTCCAGAAGAAGAAAAAGACATATTAGATCAAGCTACAACGCGAGGTAAAGATGCTATTGTAGAGATTATAGAAAATGGAGTAGATAGCGCGATGAATCGATATAATTAAAATAATAAGAAAAGGAAGGTAAAAATGACAGAATTATTAATACAAGAAAGCGAAAACAATAAGCAAATTGCTTTAGTAGAAAATGGAAAATTAGTGGAGTATTATGAAGAAGATAAAAACATTCATAGAAGAGAGGGAAATATTTATATTGGAATTGTAAAGGATATCATAAAAGGAATGCAATCAGCATTTGTAGATATAGGAACAGAAAAAAATAGTTTCATTCATTTGAAAGATATTTTACCAAAAATTGATGAGACCAAAGAACAAAGAGAAGAACAAATCGATATTTCAGATGTAATAAAACCAAATCAAAAACTTTTAGTTCAAGTAAAAAAAGATAGCAATAAAAACAAAGGGGCTAGAGTATCTACACATATTAATTTACCAAGCAAGTATATTGTACTTATGCCTAATACCAATATTGTTACAGTTTCCCAAAAAATAGAAGATGAGCAAGAACAAAAAAGATTAATCCAATTAGTCAAGAAGCATTTGCAAGGTGGAAATGGAGCAATCATAAGAACATCTGCCAAGGGAAAAGAAAAAGAAATTATTGAAGACATTAAGAACATTCAAAGTAAGTGGAATAATATTCTAAAAACAAGTATTAATCCTAATCAAAATGAAGCAAAACTTTTATATAAAAGTGAAGATATTATTGATAAAATACTAATGGATTTGACAGATAGACAGATAGAAATAAAAAGAGAAAAGAATGCTTTTGAAAGATATGAAATAGATAAACAAATCCAAAAATTTCAAAATAGAAAAATATGGCTTAAATGTGGTGGATTTATTACAATTGATAAGACAGAAGCATTAACAGCCATAGATGTAAATACAGGTAAATATACAGGTAATAAAAATTTACAACAAACTATTATAAAGGTAAATAAAGAGGCAACTATAGAAATTGCAAAACAATTAAGATTAAGAGATATTGGTGGTATTATTATTATTGATTATATTGATATGAAAGATCAAAAAGATAGAGAAATGATCGAAAAATTATTAAAAGAAGAATTAAAAAAAGATAGAACAAAAACACAAGTAGAAGGATTTACAAAACTAGATTTAATGGAAATGACAAGAAAACATATTTGTAGCCATAAAGAATAAAATGTTTAATACTTATCTATTTGGTTTTAGGAAGGAAAAATATGAATGTAGGATTTGTACATCTAGGATGTAGTAAGAATTTGATTGATACGGAAGCAATGATTGGAAAATTTAAAAAAAATAATTTTATTCTAGTAAATGATGAGTCAAAAGCAGATATCATTGTAATTAATACATGCGGTTTTATAGATTCAGCCAAAGAAGAAGCAATTCATACCATTTTAGAAATGGCAGAGCATAAAAAAAAGAGATGTAAATATTTAATTGTGATGGGCTGTTTGGTACAAAGATATTATGATGATTTAATTAAATTACTTCCAGAAGTAGATTTATTCATAAAAATAGAGGAATATAATTCTTTTTGGAAAAAAGTCGAAGATTTGATAAAAAGAGATACTGTAAACAAATCAAAAGTAAAGACAAAAAAGAAAATATCTGAAATTCCACAAATGCCAATGTTAACACAACAAGAGTTTCTAAATAGAATAATTACAACAGGAAATAATTTTGCTTATTTAAAAATTGGAGAAGGATGTAGTAATAAATGCACATATTGTGCAATTCCTTATATCAGAGGACCTTTTGTTAGTAGACCAGAAGAAGATATATTAGAAGAAGCAGAAGAACTTAGCAAAAAAGGAATTAAGGAATTAATTATTATAGCACAAGATACCACAAAATATGGAATTGACTTATATGGTAAGAGTAAATTAGCAGATTTACTACGAAAATTAAGTAATATAAAAGGAATTAAATGGATTCGATTTTTATATTCATATCCAGAAGGTATTACAGAAGAATTAATTGATGTAGTGGCAACAAACAATAAAATAGCAAAATATTTTGATATTCCAATTCAACATATTTCAGATTCTATTTTAAAAAAGATGAATAGAAAAACAACCAAAAAGGATATTATATCTTTACTTAATAAAATTAGAAATAAAGTAGAAAATGTTACATTAAGAACAAGCTTAATTGTTGGGTTTCCAGGAGAAAATAAAGAAAACTTTGAAGAACTAATAGAATTTGTCAAATGGGCAAAGTTTGACAAGTTAGGAGTATTTACCTATTCAAAAGAAGAAGGAACGCCAGCTGCTAAGTTAGCAAATCAAATCCATGGAAATACGAAAAAAGCAAGATATAGAAAAGTAATGGAACTTCAACAAGAAATTTCAAGACAAAATTTAGAAAAGAAAATAGGAAATGAATGTGAAGTTTTAATTGAAGATATTTCTTTTGATAGAAAATATTATATTGGTAGGACTATGCAAGATGTTCCGGAGATTGATGGATTAGTTTATATCAAAAATGAAACTATGAGTGAAAAAACAAATTATATAAATCAGTTTGTAACATGCAAGATAACAGATATAAGTGATTATGATTTACTAGCAGAAATAAAAAAATAGGAGGTTTTTTATATGAAAATTTATTTTGAAGATGGTAAATATGTTAAAGTAAATATTCAAAAAAATCACAAAGGAACTTATGAATATGATATAAATGGGATTTTAATAGGTGTATATGATCCGGATGTTATGAAGGATAGTAAATTTTTAGAAACAGATTTAGAAAAAAATAATACGATAGAAAATGAACTAAGTGCAGAAAGTAAAGATGAAATTAAGCAAATTGTTAATCAAATAAAAGAAAAAATAGAACAGGTAGATCGAAAAGACATAGAAAAAGAAGCTAGACAAAATGAATTGATTAACAAATATATGGAAGAAGCAGGAATGGATAAAGAAAGAGTAAGATCCATTACCATTGTGGATTTAGAAAAAGATAAAAAAGAGGAAAAACAAGAAAAACAAGAAAAACAAGAAAACAAAGAAAAAGACGAAACTACAATAGCTAATAATACAAAAACAAATAAAAACGTAAAAACAACCAAGGATGTAAATGTAAAACAAGAAATTGATTTAGAAGAAAGAGCAAATGATGTACAAGATGTTAAAAGATGGCTAGGATCAAAATTACCAGATAATATTAAAAAAATAGGGGTAATTGAATCTTATGAATTATCTAGTATGAAAGATGAAAATGGAAAGGTAATAGATAATTCCTCTACTCGTTATGGTTTGGTAACAATTGGAAAAAATGGAGAAGTGGAACCATTAAAAAAATATATTCCACAATTAGAACAAAATCATGCTTCAGGGAATAATCCAATTCAAAGCAAATATCAAATTAATACAGATGGAACCGTAGAAAAAGATCCAGTTTTATCAGAATATAGAATTGGAAACAAAATTATTCAATTAGATAAAGATTCTGGAGACGATTTGGAAATAAATATTGGAAAATATAGTCCTTTTGGAAACGAATTAGTAACCACTAGAGTAAGAGACACAAATACACCGTTTGCAACAGATATAGAAACAAGAAAAGCTGCGATGGGATATTATGAAGGGGTCTATGAATCAAGAAATAGCTATGAAGAAGCTAAAGAACATGAAGAAGCAGGATGCGATGTAAATGAATTAACAGAAAAAGAAATAGATGGCAACAAAGATACAGGACATAAGCATTTTACTAAGGAAGAATTTGAAAAATGTGTAACAGAATTAATGGAAGATGAAGATATTAGTAATGTATTTACGGAAAGAGAAATAAGGGAAAGATTAGTAAAAAAGATTGAAAAAAATAGTTTAAATGATTCTAATGATTTGGATGAGAATGATGATTTTGATGAAAATATAAAAAAAGCAAAAGTAGAATCAATTGAAGAAATTAAAGAGCAAACACAAGCAGAATTAGAAGAAGATGCGGCTCATTTTAAAACAAGAGAACAATAAAAATATAGGGGGTGTTTTTATATTAATATAAAAACACCCCCTATATTTTAGAATTTAAAAACTTAAATAGGTTCAACATGAACTACAGTTTTATATATTTTTTCAAGTTCGTTAACACTTCGCTCCAAATTATCAGCTAATTCATGACTTTCAAAAGTAGACATATTACCATCAACACCAATTGTAATAAAAACTAAATATCTGTCACCAACAGGAGTAGAAACAATAGTATCGATTTTTTCAATTTCTTTATAACAATGTGCAATATCTAAAATTAAATCTTTCGTTTTATCATCTACACTAACATCCATTAAAATATTATAACTTTCCATAAAAATCGTAACACCTGTATAACAAATCCAAATAGAAATTCCAATTCCTACAATACTATCAAACCAATAAATTCTTAAAAGAGTAAGCAGAATTGAAATTAAAGTAAAGGTAGTTACAATGCAATCGTTTCTGTGGTCTTTCATATTAGCTTCTAACAAAATACTATGATGTTTTTGATAAGCTTTTAAAGCATAAAAGTATAAAGAGATTTTAATGATAATGGTAATAATACACACAATTACTAAAAACCAAGAAAATTGAAGATTGCTTCTTAGTATTAAAGCCATAATGGAATCAAACAACAATTTAGCAGAAACTAAAATCATTGCAATACTAATAAACATAGAAAAAATGTATTCTGCTTTTCCATGTCCTAAATTATGATCTTCATCATTTGGTGTGCTTGCGATTCGATTTCCGATAAAAGTCATAAGAGAGGCAAAGATATCTCCTGCACTATTGACACTATCGGCAATCATAGCTTGACTTTTGCTAATAAATCCAACAGTTGCTTTTATGATTAACAAAAAAATATTTCCAATGATTCCATAAATTCCAGCCTTTTTAGTAGCTATAAATTTTTCTTCCATATAACCTAACTCCTTATATAATTTATGATTATAACATAGAAATTAGAAATCATAAATAGAAAAATAGAAAAAAAGAAATAATTGCAAAAAAAGATAATAAGTGTTATAATAAAAAAGTACAAAAGTGAAAACTAAAGAGGTGAAGAAATGACAATATTTACAATTATATATATATTAATATTTATAATATTCGTATTAGTAGCATATGCAGTACTACAAATAAAACTATTTGGAATAAAAATAAAAGACTTTTGGACTTTTATAGAAGCAAATCAAATGTTAGATAAATTATATAAATTTGCAAAACAATATGAAAATATGTCTTCTCAAGAACAAATTATTTATTTAACAGAAGCAGAAAAAATATTTAAAGCCTTTGATAATGTACCGGATGAATTGTGGGAAGAAGAATATGAAAAATATAGAGAAGTTCTAAAAAAATATAAAGATATCAAAATGCTAAGGTGGGTATCAACATCAAATAGAAGTGGATTTTAAAATCCACTTCTATGTTTTTATAAAAATTAAACAAAGTATCAAATACGCATAGCGAAAAGTCTTTTTCATAAATAATCTAGATTTCAAAATTTCGAAAGATTCAGATATAGCACAATATTTATCAACAAATGTTAAAATAAATCCTTCAAAATATTTAGGAAAAGAAATTGTGACAGGCCACATATGTTTTATAATCATATCTTTTTCTTTATCATTTAAATCAAATATCTCAGAAGCATTTTTACAAGCAGTTTTTCCATGAGTGAATGCATGCAATCCCTTTCTATTTGGTTGCTTTTTTCTCCAATCATATAAAAATAAATCATGTAGCATAGCGGCTCTGGTAGCAGATTTATAATCTAAATGATATTTTTTACAAATAGAATAACAATAATAAGCAGCCATATAACAATGTTCAAAACAACTAGTTTCATAATGTTGTCTATAATTTTTCATTTGTTGTACGGTTTCATTTGTAATTAAAGGTGTAATAATATTTTGGAATTCTTTGTCTTCTATAGCTAAATTTTTTTTACTTTGTTTCATAATAACCTCTTAAAAATCTTATCTATTTCTCTTTTAGTATAACATAAGTACAATTATATTGCAAATTTCTACATAAAAACTTTTTTTATGAGTTTTTTATTAGTTTTTCTAAAATTTGAATTGCATTGGTAGCAGCACCTTTTCTTAAGTTATCTGATACAACCCATAAATTAAGACCATAAGGAATACTAAAATCTCTTCTGATTCTACCAACAAAAACTTCATCGTTTCCGTTTACTTTGCTAGCAATTGGATATAAATTTTTTTCTAAATTATCAGCCACAATAATACCAGGAAAGTTTTGAAGCAATAATCTTACATCATATAAGTCAAAGTCTTTTTCAAATTCAATATTAATAGATTCACTATGACAGTTAATAACAGGAACTCTAACAGCGGTAGAAGTGATTGGAAGATTTGGTTTGTTTAAAATTTTTCTAGTTTCATCTATCATTTTATGTTCTTCTTTTGTATAACCATCTTCTGTAAATACATCAATATGAGGAAGACAATTATTATAAATAGGATAAGGAAATTTTTTTAAGGTATCTCCATAAGATTTTTTTTCTAAATCTTCTATTCCAAAACGACCAGCTCCTGAAACTGCTTGATAAGTAGAATATACAATTCTTTTAATATGGTATTGATCATCCAAAGGTTTTAGGGGAAGAACAGCTTGAATCGTAGAACAATTAGGATTGGCAATAATTCCCTTGTTTTTAAAAATTTCATTTGGATTAACTTCTGGAACTACTAAAGGAACATTAGGATCCATTCGAAATGTGCTACTATTATCAATTACAATACAGCCTTTTTTAGTGGCGATGGGAACATATTTTTTAGAAACTTCTCCACCAGCACAAAAAATAGCGTAATCAAAAGAAGAATCAAAAGAATTTTCATTTAATTCGCAAAAAATATAATCTTCACCTAAAAAATTAATTTTTTTACCGGCTGAATTTTTAGAAGAAAATAGTGTATAGGTAATATTTAAAAAATTTTTTTCTTCTAAAATTTTTAAAACTGTTCGACCAACTAACCCACTACTGCCTACAATGGCAACTTTATATTTTTTACGCATAAACATACCTCCAAACCTTTTATTAATAATAAATTTATGCGATAAAAATAAAAAAGTTAATAAAATTTACAGGAAAATATTGCATTAATTTGTCAATCATAGTATAATAATAAATGTAGCATAATAATATTAAAAGAATATTATTAAAAAGAGAGGTAAAAAAATGGATTATTTATATATACTAAGAGAAGCATTAGTTTGGGTCATAACCATATTTTGGTTATATCAAATTTTGATTAGTTTATGCTCATTAGTAAAAATAAAAGATAAACCACTAAAGATAAATAAAAATCATAAATTTATGGCTATTATACCAGCACATAATGAAGAAGCTGTTGTAGGAAATTTAATAGAGAGTTTAAAAAATCAAAATTATGATAAAGAGTTATATGATATTTATGTAATTGCAGACAATTGTACAGATAATACAGCAAAAGTAGCAAAAGAAGCAGGAGCTATTGTCTATAAAAGATTTGATGAAACAAAAAAAACAAAAGGATATGCATTGGACTGGTTTTTAAAACAAAAAATAGAAGAAAATGCACCATATGATGCTTTTTTTGTATTTGATGCTGACAATATCGTACATCCAGATTTTATTAAAAATATGAATAAAAAATTATGCCAAGGAGAAGATGTTGTACAAGGATATCGTGATATTAAAAATCCAACGGATAGTTGGATTACAGCAGGATATGCACTTTTTTATTGGACGATGCATAGATTTTATCACTTAGCAAGATATAATTTAGGTCTATCGCCATTACTAAATGGAACTGGATTTATGGTTAAATTTGATGTTGTAAAACCACAAGGATGGGATACAGTAACCTTAACAGAAGATATTGAATTTTCGTTAAAAAGAATTATAAAAGGGAAAAAATTAGGTTGGGCAACAGACGCTATTTGTTATGATGAACAACCAGTAGGATTCAAACAAAGTTGGTCACAAAGAAGTAGATGGACAGTGGGTCATATTCAATGTATTAAAGAATATACCAAAGAATTAGCTGTAGCTGCTAAAGAAAATAAAACCATGATGAATTTTGATGGATTACTTTATATTATAGGAAGTATCCCAATGTTTATTATCACATTATTATTATTAGGAACAAACTTTTTAATGTATGCAGCAGAAGAAATGACAAAGGTAGAATTATTTATAAATATATTAAGATATTTAATACCAACTTTTTTATTACCAATTGCAACATCAGCAATTGCGATGTATTTAGATAGAAGGCCAATCAAACCAATGCTAAAAGGATTAGCATGTTATCCGTTCTTTATGGGATCTTGGCTATTAATAAACTTTAAATGCTTATTTAAGAGAGAAACCACATGGGAAAAGATTAATCATTTAAGAGATATCAAAATTTCAGATGTGGAAGAAACATCTAAAATTGTAGAAAAAGTATAAAAGAACATGAGGTTATTCAAAAAAGAATAACCTCTAATTTTTTAATTTATTTTAGGAGTATTATATGGAAAAAATAAAAGAAGTAATAGAAAAAAGAATTCAATATATCATGATCTTAATAGTAGCACTTGCCATCTGTTTACCATTATTTCAAAAAGGAATAGCAACTGGTCATGATGGAGATTTTCATATTGCCAGAACCATTGGGACAATAGAACAAATACAAAACTTTGAAAGCCCCTTTGTTATTAGCAGATTTTCTAGGAATTTAGGATATGCATGGAATTTATTTTATCCTCCTGCAACTACAATTTTACATGTATTACTTTCTTTTATAACAGGTGAATATATAGTATCAATGAAAATATTTATTTTTTTAACAATATTTCTTTCTGGAATAACTCTATATAAATTTGTATATGATATTTCAAAAAATAGATTAGCAGCAGTAATAGCAAGTATTGTTTATATGCTTGTCCCTTACAGAATTTTAAATACTTATATAAGACTCGCTATTGGTGAAATACTAAGTATGGTGTTAATTCCTATTGTTTTTAGAGGAATCTATCATATCTTAAATGGCAATATTCAAAAAAAATATTTATTTATACTAGGAGCTATTGGACTTGTATTAACACATAATATTAGTTCTATGCTTTGTGCTATATTAGGACTGGCATATGTAGCAGTAAATTTTAGAAAATTAAAGGATAAACAGATATTTAAGACATTATGTATATCGGCTGTTATTATTGTTTTAGCAGTATTGTTTTTTGAAGTACCATTATTGGAACAAAAATCTGCAGCGAATTATGAGGTATTCCGATATGGAAAAATGTATAGCAGAGAAAGTGTACCATCTCATGCTTTATCTTTTAATCAACTTTTTATAAAAAATGGGCAAGGTGCAGACAGCAACAGTATGTTTTTTTGTTTAGGAATTCCATTAATATTAGGATTACTTTTATTACCATTTACATATAAGAAATTGCCTCAAAAAACAAAAAAACAGTATAAAACATTTTTAATAGCAGGAATTATTTTTTCCTTTATGACAACAAAATATTTTCCTTGGAAAATTATGCCAGATGTATTATTAATGGTACAATTTCCATGGAGAATACTGATTATGGTTGTATTTTGTTTTTCTATAATTGCAGGAATTAACTATGCAATAGTAATTGAATTGATAAAAGAAAAAGTAAAAGAAAACAAATACATAACCAAAAAAAGAGTAACCAATAGCATTTTTATTTTAGGAAGTATTTTAGCAATTGTTTATAGTTTAAGTTTTACAAAAGGAATTGAAATAAAAGAAATAGGAACAGAGCATTATAAGGAAGAAGAAATTATAGACACTAAAATGGAGGTGAGTAGATATTCTTCTTATTTAGAGTATTGGCCACAAAAAGCAGTTAAAAATTTAAAGGAGCTAATAGAAAGAGGAACAGAAATTAAAATCATAGAAGGAGATTTAAATATCGAATCACAAAGTAAAAATGGTGGACAACTAGAATTTGAAGTAAAAAATACAATAGAAGAAAGCAAAATAGAATTACCTTATTTATATTACAAAGGATATGAAATAAATTTTACAACAATAAATGGTGAAAGTAAGTTGCTAGAAACAAGAGAATCGGATAAAGGATTACTAGAAACAAGTATTATGAAAGGTATGGAAGGAAAAATAAAAGTTTCTTATAAAATGACAATGCTTCATAGAGTTTTCGTAACAATTTCTTTTATAACGATAGTAGGTTATGTTGGTTATGAGATTATTAAATATTTCTATCAAAAGTGTAAGATTGATTGTGATACAAAATAAATATCAGAAAAAATAAAAAA
>CANRKZ010000034.1 GCA_947631335.1 uncultured Clostridia bacterium | reverse complement strand
TAAAAATCATACCGCTTCGGTTTATTCTCTAAAGGATTTTATTGTTTACTTTTCAATGTACTTTTACTCCGTTTTTTTATACGGAACGATTTTTATTATACATTAACTTTTTTTCTTTGTCAACAGTTTTTTTGAAATTTTTTTAAAAAATTTATGGTACTTTTTACCATCTCAATAATACTTTAATTTTCTAGCATTTTTACGTGTTTTATTTTTTATATGAGTTTTTAAAATTTAAATGCTTATATAATTATTTTAAAAGTGCACTCTCTACTTTTGGTATAAAGTATCTAAACTAAAGTGCACTTTATTTATAACTATTTATTAATTTATGATTCTGTAACAATTGTTATCACTAAATATTTTACTAAACCAGTTTGTTGATCATTTTCTAAATTTATATTATATTTTAGATTTTTATCTTTTTCAAAAAAGCTTTTTAAACTATTTACTAATTCCTCATTACTATTATTTTGATCAACTTCTATTTTTAACTCTTGATTCGAAACCACTTCTATATTTATCAAATTTCCTTTTATCGTTTCAAGGACTTTAAGAATATTTTCACTATCAATATTTTCCCCTTGTAATATTTCAAATTTTGAATTAAATTGATTTCTTTCAAGTTCAGATGTTCCTGTCTCCTGTAATTCTTGTTTTTCTTTAACAATTCCTAGATCTTTGAGTATTTCTTGTATCTGTTCTATTTCTATTTTTTGCTTAATTTGTTGTAGATTTGTGTTTACTGCTTCATTTACTCGATTAACTACCCCTTGCATTTGTTCTGCTGTTAATCCATTCAATTGTATACTGTTTTCGCTATTTAACATAACTTTTTCTTGAAAATTATCAACTATATTTATATTCTGCATCACAGTAGTTTCAACTCGATTGTTATCATCTTCATATTTTATTTGAATATTCTTTGCAAGATTTTTATCGTTTTCTTTTCGATTGGTTTTAAAAATAATTTTATTTGGTTTATCTTCCTTATTATTCTCAACTTCTATTTCAACTTCTTTTTCTTTATTTCTTAAGGTGAATTTCTGTGTTTCTACCTCTCCCTCTTTAAAACTAACTTCTACAAGTTTTTCTTCCTCTTTTTGTAAATAATCATAGTCAATTTGGTAATCTACTCCTTTTATAGTTGTTCTAACAGTTTTTCCATTAATTTCATATACTATAATTTTAGTTTGTTCATTTCCTATATTGTTTTTATTAATTTCTTCAATCTTTTTTTCAATTTTAGTAGTTATAATTTCTTTTAAATTGATATTGTCAAGAGAAATCAGCTTTGTTTGATCTATCATTTTCTGTAATTTTTCTATCTTTTTTAAAATAATTTCATCTTCTTTTAGATTTTCTAATACTTTTATATACATATTATTAAATTGTTCTTTTGTCATATTTAGAATATAGGCATTCGTTATTAGATCTTTTTGGTCAATTGTAATTGTTTGATTTTTTTGCTTTTCAAACTTATCTTTTGAAAACTCCTGGCTAAGAATCGTAGTATACTTCTTATTTAATATTTCTAATTCTTCTTTATTGAATCTAAAAATATCTAAAATATCTTGGTCTATTTCAATATTATCTGGCACGCTAGCCACTTGTTCATCTGTATATCCAAGTTTTTTAAACAAATCTTTCAAATTACTATTTTCTACTAAAATATATTGTTTAAACAAATCAGAAAATCGGATTCCATAACTGTTACTATTCTGAATTAACTCTATCTGTGATATAGTACTATCATCTTTTAATAACTTAACATTTTTATACTCATATTGATTTCTTCTATCAGCTTGTCCTTCTACTAAAACTTTCAATTGATTAATTGAATTCGTTGTATTCTCTGCTGTCGTCCCTATATTTTTAGTATAATTTACTTTGAGTTCCAAATTTTCTGTATAAAGGCTTGTTTCTAGTAAATTATCAAATTCTGTTTTCTCCCAAATTTTTTGAATCTCGTTTATATTTTCTGAATTCTTACCTATATATTTTAAAAATAAAGTTTGATTTGAGCGAAACATATCAGTATTATTATACAATAAAATAAATAATGTAGTAATTAATAAAATAATTGCAACTATTCCAATAATTATAACTGTAATTCTCTTTTTTCTAGGCATCATAATTATTTCCCCTCCATTTATATTTTAATCTCTTTCCTTTTATTTTAATCTTTGCTTTACCACTTCATATACAATAATTCCTGTTGATACAGAAGCATTTAAAGATGTAACCTTTCCTTTCATTGGAATTTTTACTAAAAAATCACATTTTTTTCTTACTTTATCGCTCATTCCATTACCTTCACTTCCAATAACAATTCCTATAGGTCCTTTTAAATCTTGATTGTAATAATATTGATTTGTATGAATATCAGTACCACAGATCCAAAATCCTTCTTTTTTTAATTTTTCAATAGCATCCGATAAATTTGTAACCCTTGCTATTTTTATATGTTCTACTGCACCCGCTGATACTTTATTAACTGTACTATTAATTCCTACTGCTCTTCTTTTTGGTATTATAACACCATGAACACCAGCTGTTTCAGCAGTCCTTATAATAGATCCTAAATTATGTGGATCTTCGATTCCATCTAATATTAAAACAAATGGATCTTCCCCTTTGTTTTCAGCTTCTTTTAAAATATCTTCTATTTGACAATATTCAAATGGAGGAACAATTGCAATTACCCCCTGATAATTTTGAGTTTGTGCCATTTCTTCCATCTGTCTTTTATCTTTTTCTACTATAATAACTTTCTTTTCTTTCGCAATTGCTATGATTTTGTTGATAGAACCATGTCTTTCTCCTCTTGTTATAAATAGTTTGTTTATATCTTTTCCGCTTTCTAATCGTTCTAATATAGAATTTCTTCCTTCTATTTGATCATGATAAGTAACTTCTTTTTTCTGTTCTTCTTTTTTATCTTTCTTATTATTTTTATATTTATTTTGTTTCATTTTACAAATTCCTTTACTCATCCTCTAATTTTAATACTGATAAAAATGCTTCTTGTGGTATTTCTACATTTCCAATTTCACGCATTTTCTTTTTACCTCTCTTTTGCTTTTCTAATAATTTTTTCTTTCTTGTAATATCCCCTCCATAACATTTAGCAAGTACATCTTTTCTCATCGCAGAAATCGTTTCTCTAGCAATAATTTGTCCTCCTATTGCTGCCTGAATTGGAATTTTAAATAATTTTCTAGGTATTACTGTTTTTAATTTTTCTACCATTTTCTTTCCTCTATCATAGCTGCTCTCTTTGTGAACAATAAAGCTAAGAGCATCCACTGCTTCTCCATTAATATAAATATCTAATTTTACTAAATCCGATTTTTTATATTCTTTTAACTCGTAATCTAATGATGCATATCCTTTGGTCTTAGATTTTAAATTATCAAAAAAATCATATATAATTTCATTTAATGGCATTTCATATACTAACGTTACTCTTGTTTCATCTAAATATTTCATATCTATATATATTCCACGTCTTCTTTGACATAATTCCATAATATTTCCTACGTACTCTTTTGGTGTTAAAATATTTGCTGTTACAAAAGGTTCTTCAATATAAGAAATCTCTTGCTGTTTTGGTAAATCTTCGGGATTATATAGTTCCAAAATTTCTCCATTTGTCTTATAAACCTTATAAATAACAGATGGTGCTGTTGTAATTAAGCCTAAATCAAACTCTCTATCTAATCTCTCTTCAATAATTTCTAAATGTAATAGTCCTAAGAAGCCACAGCGAAAACCAAATCCTAACGCTACAGAAGACTCTGGCTCATATTCTAGTGCTGCATCATTTAGCTTTAATTTTTCTAAAGCTTCTTTCAAATCTTCATATTGACTTCCATCAACAGGATAAATTCCGCAATATACCATAGGCATTACTTTCTTGTATCCTTTTAGAGGTGTTTCTGCTGGGTTGCTCTTTAATGTAATCGTATCTCCAACATGAATATCTGATAAAGTTTTAATACTTGCAGAAATATAGCCAACTTCTCCTGCTTTTATTTCTTTTGTTGGCATATAGGAACCAGGAACAAAGTAACCAACTTCTGTTACTATAAAAGTTTTGTTCGTTGCCATTAATTGGATTTCATCTCCAACCTTTACAATTCCATCCACTACTCTTACATAAGCTACTGCACCTTTATAATTATCATAATAAGAATCAAAAATCAAACATTTTGTCTTAGCTTTTTCATCTCCTTTTGGAGCTGGTAAGTCTGTTACAATTCTTTCTAATACCTCTTCTACATTCAATCCAGATTTTGCTGAAATACATGGTGCTGACTCCGCTGGTATACCAATGATATCTTCAATTTCATGCTTCACTTCGTCTACTCTACTATTTGGCAAATCTATTTTGTTAAGTACTGGCAATATCTCTAAATTATTATCAATGGCTAAATACACATTTGCTAAAGTTTGAGCTTCGACTCCTTGGCTAGAATCTACTACTAAAACAGCCCCATCACAAGCTGCTAAACTTCTTGAAACTTCATAATTAAAATCAACATGACCTGGTGTATCAATTAAGTTTAAAGTATATTCTTGTCCATCTTTTGCCCTGTATATCATTCTTACTGCTTGAGATTTGATGGTAATTCCTCTTTCCTTTTCAATTTCCATATTATCTAAAACTTGGCTCTCCATCTCTCTTTTCGATAATACCCCTGTCATTTCAATTAATCGATCCGCTAAAGTTGATTTTCCATGATCTATATGTGCTATAATACTAAAATTTCTAATATGAGATTGTCTGCTTTCCATATTTCCTCCTGTTCTTCCTTTCTAATTGCTATTCTAACATATAAAATTTAAAATCTCAATAGTTTTGCATTCCATTATATAAATTATATACACAATTATATCCTAATTTTTCTAATTGTTTTTGCGCCTTTTTACTTCTTGTTCCACTTGAACAATATACAATCAATACAGAATTTTTATCTTTTAGTTCCTGCCTACATCTACTTAATAATTCATATTCCGGAATTAAGATAGCTCCGTATAAATGTCCTTCTTTATATTCTTGTGGACTTCTTACATCAATTAGAATAGCTCCTTTTGAAAGCATATTTTCTAATTCCTGCATATTAATGTCATTTTTATCCATTGAACGATTTAATTTTCTTTTTAATATATATTTCAATTTATCTAACATTTTTCTCTCCTTTCGACTTTTTATCTTATTATATATTATTATATGCAAATTCATTTTTTAAGTTATTCTATTCTCTTTATCCACATATTAATCTGTTATCCACAAGATTTTTATTTTTGATTGCTACATTTACCTGCTTGTTCGAAAACTTTTTTTACAAATATGTGACATCAATATTTCAAAATTTTTACTTTTGTATCCATTTTTTTCTTATTTCACCTTTGTTTTTTCATTTTTTTCCACTTTTTGCACACTTTTATTTCATTTATGTTTCATTTTTATTACAATTATATCTTACTTTGTTGTATTATGTTACTTTTAAAATTGCAGTTTTGTTTACTTTTTTCACAGTTTTTGGTTTGTGGAAACTGTGGATAACTTTGTGAACAACTTAAAATAGGCTCTTTTGTTTCACAAGTTGTTCACAATTAAGTTTAGTTTCAATAATTTATTTATGTTGATTTATGTTCTGTTACTTTTTATGTGTACTTCTTATACTTTCATCTTAAATAAAAAAGCACACCGATTGTGTACTCTTTTATTTAATTATTTACTTATTTAATTATAAAATATAAAATAGTTACTATTTCAAGTATTGTGATAAATGGAAAACCAATTACAAATTGAATTTTTTGTGTCTTATGCCTAAACATATACATTCCTGCAATTGTACCAATTCCTCCTCCTAATGCCGTTATAATAAATAAAGTTTTTTCAGGAATTCTCCAAGCTCCTTTTTTTGCTTTTCTTTTATCTAGCCACATAATAAAAAAACCAAATAAATTAATCAATATAAAATATATTACCATATTTTGAGTAGTAAATATTTCTTGGAAATTAATTGTATTTCTTATCATTATTATTTTCCTTTCTATTATTTTCTAATATTTTCTAAACTATATTATCCAAATAGACTCATTTGATTGCTTTGGCTCATACCTTCTAAACACCCATATTTTTTTAGTAAGTCTGTTACTGAATTTCCAACTTTAGAGCGTATTTTCAGATCATCAATCGACATAAACTTTCCGTTCTTCTCTTGCTTTAGCAATTCCTTCTGCTGCTACTGTTCCAAGCCCTGGTATACTATTTAATGGTGGTCTAATTTTATCTTCTTCTACTAAAAATTTTGTTGAATGTGACTTATATAAGTCCATTGGTAAAAATTCGAAACCTCTTTCATACATTTCTAATACTAACTCAAGAATTGCATACATATTTTTGTCTTTCGCTGTTGCATTATTTCCCTGTAAATCAATTTCCTTCATTTTATTTTTTACTTTTTCTTTTCCAAATATCATACAATCACTATCAAATTCATCTGCTCTAATTGAAAAATAAGCTGCATAATAAGCAAGTGGCTGATGTACTTTAAACCAAGCAATTCGAAAAGCATTAGTAACATAGGCTGCAGCATGGGCTTTTGGAAACATATACTTTATTTTTTCACAAGACTTAATATACCAATCTGGCACATCATGCTCTTTCATAAGTGCCTTATACTCCTCCCATTTTGCTGGATCTTTTAAAGCTTTTCCTTTACGTACTGTTTCCATAATTTTAAAGGCTGGGTTTGGTGGTAATCCTTGTTTAATTAAATATATCATAATATCATCACGACAACAAATAGCATCTTGTAAAGTAACTGTTCCTGCTTCAATTAAACTTTGTGCATTTCCAAGCCACACATCCGTACCATGAGATAATCCGTGATATACGAATTAGTTCATCAAAGGTAGTTGGTTTGGTATCTACTAACATCCCCCTTACAAATTTAGTTCCAAATTCAGGAATCCCAAAACTTCCAACTTGTGAATGGATTTGTTCCGATGTTACTCCTAAAGCATCTGTTGAACTAAAAATTGACATGGTATCTTTATCATCTAAAGGTACCTTCGTTGGATCAATACCAGTAATATCTTGTAACATTCGAATTACTGTCGGATCGTCATGACCTAATATATCTAGTTTTAATAAGTTTTGATCAATAGAATGATAATCAAAATGGGTTGTTATAATATCAGAATTTGGATCGTCAGCTGGATGTTGTACTGGACAGAATTCATAAATTTCTCTTCCCTTTGGTACAACAATAATTCCTCCTGGGTGTTGTCCTGTTGTTCTTTTAATTCCCGTGCAACCAGCTGCTAATCTTTGTGTCTCAGCTCGATTAATTGGTATATTTCTTTCTTCAAAATATTTTTTTACATAACCATAAGCTGTTTTATCTGCAATTGTACCAATCGTTCCTGCTTTAAAAGTAGTTCCTTTTCCAAAAATTACTTCTGTATATTTATGTGCCTTTGCTTGATATTCACCAGAAAAGTTAAGGTCAATATCTGGTTCTTTATCACCATTGAATCCTAAGAAAGTCTCAAATGGAATATCCATTCCATCTTTATCTAGTTTATGATGACATTTCGGACATTCCTTATCTGGTAAGTCAAATCCATTTTTATAGCCATAATCTGTAAAATCTGAATATTTACAATTTGGACATCTGTAATGTGGTGGTAAAGAATTTACTTCTGTAATTCCTGTCATATTAGCAACAAAAGATGAACCAACAGATCCTCTAGATCCTACAATATAACCATCTTCATTTGATTTCCATACAAGTTTTTGTGCAATAATATACATAACCGAAAATCCATTTTTGATAATGGAATCTAATTCTTTATCTAATCTTTCTTGTACAATTTTAGGTAATGGATCTCCATATAGTTCATGCGCTTTATTATAAGCAATATCTTTAATGGTTTTCTCACATCCTGGTATATGGGGTGGACATTTTTCTGGTGAGATTGGGCTAATGTAATCGCACATATCTGAAACTTTGTTAGTATTTGCTACAACTACTTCATAAGCCTTTTCTTTTCCTAAATACTCAAATTCTTTTAGCATCTCTTCTGTTGTCCTTAAATACAAAGGTGCCTGATTATCACTATCTGCATATCCTTGTCCTGCTTCTAAAATACGCCTGTAAACCTCATCTTGTGGATCCATAAAATGGACATCACAAGTAGCTACTACTGGTTTGTTTAACTTTTCCCCTAGTGATACAATTTTTCGATTAATATCTTTTAATCCTTCTTCATCTTTTACAATTTCATTTCTAATTAAAAACTGATTATTTCCAATTGGTTGTATTTCTAAATAATCATAAAAATTAGCAATTTCTTCAATTTCTTCATCTGTTTTTCCGTAATTCTATGGCTTGGTATAATTCTCCTGCTTCACAGGCACTTCCTACAATCAATCCTTCTCTATACTTTTCTAATAAACTCTTTAAAATACGTGGTTTGCGATAAAAATAATGAATATGAGAAAGAGATACTAATCTGTATAAATTACGTAATCCTACATAATCTTTAGCTAAGAGAATGGCATGATAAGTTTTTAATTTCTTGTATTCTTCTTTCTTTGCTTCTTCTGTACGACTTACTTTTTCTATATCTTCAAGTTTTTTGGCACCTTTCTCTTTTAATTTATCTAACATAATTTTAAAAATTTTTACAGTCGTATCTACATCATCTAGTGCTCTATGCGCTACTTCTACTTTAATGCCTAAATTCTCTGCAATTTTTCCTAATTTATACTTTTTATATTCTGGAAATAAATCTTTTGCCAAGCTTAAGGTATCTAAATAAGTATAATCAAATTTATATCCTAGATTTTTAGCATTTTGTTTTAAAAATCCTACATCAAATCCTGCATTATGAGCTACAATAACAGAATCTTCGAGAAATTTTAACATTTTTGGAAATACCTTATCAATTGTTTCAGCATCTTGTACCATTTCATCGGTTATATTCGTTACTTCTGATACTCTTTGTGGAATATGTTTTTCTGGATTCACAAAACAAGAAAATGTATCGATTACCTTTCCATCTTTTAATTTCATAATTCCTATTTCTGTAATCTTTTCCATAGTTGCTGAAAATCCTGTTGTTTCTAAATCTAGTACGCAATATGTTATGTCAATACTCTGTCCTTTGGCATTCGTAACTACTGGATTTTTATCCGGTGCCAGATAAGCTTCTACTCCATAAATAACCTTCATATCTGGATTATCATATCCGAAGTAGTTTATGTGCTTCTGGAAATGCTTGTACCACTCCATGATCTGTAATGGCAATTGACTTCATTCCCCATTTCATAGCTCTTTTAATTAAATCCTTTGCTGATGTCATAGCATCCATTTGACTCATCTGTGTATGCATATGTAATTCTACTCTTTTTACTTTTGCTTCATCTTGCCTTGTTATCTTCTTTAATCCTTCTGTTTCTACAATAGTATTTGCCATAACTGTTAATTCATTTGAAAAAGTATCCATGCCAGCTGTTCCTGCTATTTTTATTCCTTTTGCATTTTTTATTCTCTTCATTATTTTTTTAGCAGATTCCTTGTTTAAGAAGGCTTTACAAGTTATTGTACTAGTTCCATCATATAGATCAAAACTAAATAAAGTTTTTCCTGATTTTAGTACTCTATCTTCTGTATATATAACTTCTCCCTGTAAAGATATTTTTCCGTCTTCAACTCCTAAATCTTCTATTTTCAATAATGGATCTGTTATATTTTGCGAGGTTCCCAAAATAAGAGGAGTATGTTCTTGTTCTTCTTCTGTTGGTAATTCTGGAACTTTATGATTCGTTTCTATAATTGTATTTGCAATTATAGTTATATCTCCTGCATAAGCATCTAATCCTGCTTTCCCTATTATTTTAATTGCTTTTGCACTTTTGATTTTCTCAATTATTTCTTGTCCTTCTTTTATATTTTTAGCAAAAGACTTAATCGTAATTGTCCCTGTTCCATCATATAAATCAAAAATAATCATTCCTTTACCAGATTTTGTTTCGCGAACTTCACTTGTTACAATTCTCCCCTCTAGAGTTACTCTCCCATCATTTGCTGTAATCTCTTTAATAGAAATATATTTTTCTTTTGCTTTCGATGGTTTTCCCATAATATATGTTTGTTGTTCAGGATAAATTTCTTGTTCTATAGTTTCTGCTTCATTTGGAATATATCCTTCCTTATCAGTTGGAATTTGATAATCTACATCATGATATTCCGGAACAAAAACTTCATTTTCTTTTTGTAACCTATGTTGTCTATTTTCTTCTTCCATATGAGCTACAATTTCTGCTTCTTCTTGTTGTATCTTTTCTTTTATTGCTTTTATTTCTTCTTTTGATAACTCTTCTATTAAACTTATTTTATAATCTTTTCCAAAAAGATTTTTTAAAACTTTTCTTAATTCTTGATCTGTTTTCTTAGCTTTTAAAAATTCAGCACCTTTCATATGCATTTTAACTGTAATATGATTGTCTAGTATTTCCAAATCACTTTTTAATAATAACATAGGCTTTGCTAATGGATATTTATGTGACATATAGGCTATCACATTTTTCCATTCATCTTGGATTGATTTTATTTCTACTTTTTCATGATAATTTATTTTTATATCGATTTTCTGAAATTGAAATCTCTCTTTTAAAAAGTTTTCAAAATACCAAATTTCTTTAATTTCTATATATTCATCAAAATAAAGAATAACCTCCAATGTATTCGTCTTTTTTACTATGTTTAAGGCTGTTACTTGTGCATATTTTATATTTGAATTGGTACGATAATCACTAAATATTTCTCCTACTTTTTTTGACATCCTTCTTCTCTCCTTTTGACTTTATGCATTGTATCACATTTTGTCTAAATAGAAAAGCGAACATACTAAAAAAATGAATTGTTAATAAACAATCCATTTTATATATTAAACTCTGATTTTCTTTTCACTTATTCTCCTGTATATTCATATACAATTTTAGCATTACATTCGTAATTCCAGTTAGAATCCCATCCAGATGGTGCTTGACTTTCTTCTATATTGATTGTTTGTGTATCTTCCCATCCACCAAATGTTCTAAATCCTATCTTATTTACATTTTTCCAAATGATAATATTAGATAATTTTTTACAATTATAAAATGCTTCTTCTTCTATATTTGTCACATTCTTTGACATTGATACGGTAGTTAAATTAGTACAATTATAAAACGCATTCCTTCCTATACTTGTTACACTATCTCCGATTGTTACACTATTTAATCCTGTACAGTTAGAAAATGCATTCCTTCCTATACTTGTTACACTTCCTGGGATTATAATACTACTTAATCCTGTACATCCAGAAAATGCACTACCTCCTATACTTGTTACACTGTCTGGGATTGTTATACCACTTAAATTACTACAATTTTCAAATGCATATTCCGATATTTTTTCTATTCCTTGTTTTATTTCTATATTTGTATTTTCAGGCATTGCCCCTTTGTATTTATAAGCTATTTTTCCCGCATACACTACTCCATCTGGTTGACTATTATACCATGCTGTGCCAGAAAATGCATACATTCCTATACTTGTTACACTGTCTGGGATTATAATACTACTTAATCCTGTACATCCAGAAAATGCATACATTCCTATACTTGTTACACTTCCTGGGATTATAATACTACTTAATCCTGTACATCCAGAAAATGCATGCATTCCTATACTTGTTACACTTCCTGGGATTATAATACTACTTAATCCTGTACATCCAGAAAATGCACTATTTCCTATACTTGTTACACTGTCTGGGATTATAACTTCTTCTAAATTTTGAAAAGTAGGAAACACTTGATTTTCAAAAGCATCATCTCCTATTGAAACTACTGTATTTGGTAGTTCTACTTTTTCAATATTATTTGTAAATGCTCTTGATGTTATTGAACTTACACCATCTCCATAATCATACGTAGATGGAAATTCTATTTTTGTACATCTACTTGGATATCTTAATTTCGTATAATTTTCTATTTTAGAAGTATATCCTATAATTGTATTATAGCCTTCTTCTCCCTTTGTATTACTTCCCCAGTAAAAACAATCTTCTTTTGCTGCTGTTTTATCCCATTCTTCTG
>CANRKZ010000033.1 GCA_947631335.1 uncultured Clostridia bacterium | reverse complement strand
TTTTTGATTACTTGTTCAAAAGGTGAAGGATTATTAAAAGTAGGATCTGACACTGCAATATTGAAAATTATGCCAACGAAAAAAGAATTTGAATTTGTAGAAACAAATTTAAATGAAATAGCAAAACAAAAAGGAGCTTAAAAAATAAGGAGGCTTATAGAATGAAGATTTTTCAAAACAAAAAAATATGGCAAAAAATTGTAATAGTTGTATTAATAGTTTTATTATTTCAATTTGCTGCTAGTAAACCAGTACATGCAATAGAAGGAGACACTTTACTAGAACCAGTTACTAATTTATTTGCTAATCTTGGCGATGGAATTATGAATATTATGCAAAAAACTGTTATGGGGGTGGATTCATCAGGAGCATGGATAGAAAAAGATGATACATCTTTTTGGATAAAAATAGCGGTAATAGCAGGAGCAATAATAGCTGCTACAGTTGCAGTGGTTTCTATCGTAGCTACAGCAGGTGTTTCGTTAGCAGTAATTGCTACGGCAGTAGGAGCCGTTTTAAAAATAGGTTTAGTTGCAACTGTTGTATATTTTGTTAGTTCGACCGTTTTTTTTGGTGATCATGGGTTTTACTTACCAGAATATGAATTAACACCGCAAGCAATTTTCCAAAATGAAATATATTCATTTGACGTTAACTTTTTTAATCCTAAAAAGTCAAAAATAAAAGAAGAAACGCACGAAGAATATGTATCAGTTGAATTACAACAAGGAACTAAAAGTGATGATATGATACTTGGTTCAGACCCGGGAATGGGTGTAACGTATTATTTAGATTCGAAGCAATTTGATGAATTTTGTAAAACATATGGGTATGATTCCACTAAAGCTCAATATGGGGCAGCTTCAGGAGATGAAGGAGCGCCAGTGAATGTAAGCGGATACACATGGAGTTATAATGGAAAAAAATATAAAATGTATAAGCTGATAGCGAATCCAACGGATTCAAGTGATCATAGTGGATGGGTTGCTTTAGCAGAAAAAACAACAGTAGTAGATTCTGAAAAGAAAGAAGTTTCATCTGCTAAGACTCTTCAGCCAATAGTTGCTAGTTGGTATAAGACATTTAGAAATTTAGCTTTAGTTGCTTTATTATCAGTATTGGTATATGTAGGGATAAGGATAATATTATCAAGTACTGCTAATGATAAAGCAAAATACAAACAAATGTTAGGTGATTGGGTTGTGGCATTATGTTTAATATTTCTAATGCACTATATTATGTCTTTTGCTGTAAATATAAATGAAACAATAATTAAGGCAATTAGTTCGATTAATATTTCAAGTGCTGAAGATAAAGAAAAAGCAATTGAAAAAGCTGCAAAACAGCTAGAAGCGAACACAGGTAATGGAAATAAAAAAAATGAAGATATTAAAGGAAAAGGTACTGGTGTTGAATTGTTTATAATAGACGATGAAGAAGCTGTTAAAAGAGCATATGAGACATTAGTTGGAGATGATGATGATGACAATCATTATGAAAAAAAAGATAGTACATTCTACGATCGTTTTGTTTGGAAAGATGGTAAAAATGAAGATGAAGATGATCCTTCAATTCTAATTTGGCCAGCAAATGATTATATGACTCAGGCCAGAATAAAGGGACAAGAAAGAGAAGGAAAAGACACTAATAAAAAAGATGGTTTGGATAAGAAAGAAGAGGTAAATGAGAGCCAATCAGCTGTAACTAGAGCAGGATATAATATTATATATGTGGTTTTAGTAATATATACCATAATATTCTGTTTTACCTATTTAAAAAGGGTAATTTATATGGCGTTTTTGACTATTATTGCACCATTAGTTGCTATAACGTATCCAATTGACAAGATAAATGATGGAAAAGCACAAGCATTTGATTTATGGTTAAAAGAGTACATATTTAATTTGCTAATACAACCAATGCACTTAATTTTATATATAGTGTTAGTTGGTTCAGCAATGGAATTTGCAGCAAAAAATATATTCTATGTTGTAATAGCATTAGGTTTCTTAATGCCTGCTGAAAAATTATTACGTAGATTCTTTGGATTTGAAAAAGCACAAACACCAGGAATGTTTGCAGGACCTGCAGGAACAGCTTTAATGATGTCAGGACTTAATAAATTGATGCATCGTAAACCACCAAAAGGTCAATTAGGATCAGGAGGAAATAGAGATAATGGAGATTCAGAAGATGAAACTTCTGAAAAACCTCCTTGGAAAGATAGAAGTTTTGATGCTACAGAAAATCTAATTGGAACAGGAGGAAATGTAGAAAATTCGGGAGATATAAATAATGAAAATGAAAGTAAATTATCTAATAAAATACCTTATCATAGTAATTTGACATCGAAACAAATAGATGACTTAAAAGCTCAAGGTATCGAACCAGGTGATCCGGAATATAGAACAGCTTTATTTAATTATGGAATAAATCCCGATCGAAATCCGACTCAAAATAGAAAAGATCCATCAGTAATGAATGTTTCAAGCACAAATAAATCATTAGCACAACCTAAGAGAGGAAGAAGCAAAAGAAGAGCTATTAGACGTGCTACTAGAAATTATTTTAAAGGACCAAATGGAATTGGTAGAAGGATGATTAATAAACATAAGGCAAATGGAGGATTTGTAAAAAGAGGTATACGAATGGCAGGAGGTGTAGTAGCAGGAGGAACATTAGCAGCAGCAGGAGGAATTATAGGAATTGCTTCAGGTGATCCATCCAAAGCAGCACAATATATGGCAGCTGGTGCAGCAGGAGGTTATACATTAGGAAAAGGAGCTGTAAATAGTGCAGCAGATACTTTAAAAGTAGAAGGTACTTTTGAAGAAGCTAAAAAAGGATACTATGGTGATGAGTACAGTGAACATCAACAAGGAAAATATAAAAAGGACTTTATAAAAAATGAAGAAAATTTGAAAAAAATAGAAGATAAATTACATGTAGAAAGAAAAGAAGCAAAGAAGATTATGGAAGACAATGTACAATATTATCTAGATAAAGAAATTTATGATATGGATGATATAATAGCAACTTATAATTTAGAAAAAGAAGTTGGAAGAGATCAGGCTATTGCGACAGCTCAATATGCAAATCAAGTAATGAATGGCGAAGATCCAACATACATGACAGAAAAGAGAAAGAAAGAATATAAAGATACGTTTATACCAAAATTCACAAATAATGGAACAAGAAGTAAAGAAGCAGCAGAAGCTGATGTTAATAAAGTATTTGATCTTGTGAGTAGGTTCCATAAATTTAAAAAATAAAAATAGGAGGCTAAAATTATGCATAATATTATGAGATTTATTAGACAAAATAAAAAACAAATAATAAAGGTTGCATTAATTGTAGCCTTCTTGTTTGGTTGTTTGCAATTATTAAATTATCTTTCGGGAAAAGAAAAGGATGATTCTAGTAATTATTATGAATCAAGTATTTATAACGAAACAAATGGAACTGTGCTTTCAGACAAATCGGCAGTTTCTGGTGCAAGTGTTTCAAAGAGTGAAATAAAAAAATTTAATAATAAAATAGAAGAGTTTATAAAATATTGTAATGAGAGTAATGTAGAAAAAGCATATAATATGATTTCAAATGATTGTAAAGCAGAACTTTATCCTAATATGGATGACTTTATATCAAATTATTATAATGCTTTATTTGAAAATCAAAATAGAAATTTTACAATCGAAAACTGGATTGAGGATACTTATATTGTTCGATTTACAGGAGATCTTCTTGCAACAGGGAAAATTGCAAATGATAGTACATATCAAGATTATATTACAATGATAGAAGAAGATGGAACAATAAGATTAAATATAAATAAATATATTGGACAAGAAGAAATTAATAAAAAGTCAGATAAAGAAAATATTGAAATTTCTGTATTAAATAGAAAAAAATATATGGACTATGAAATATATACAATTCAAGTTGTTAATCATACAGGAGATTTAATCTTATTAGATCCTATAATAGAAACAGATGGAATTTATCTAAAAGATAGCAATGATACAAAACATAATGCAGTAAGTAATGAGATTATAAAAGATGATTTACAAGTATATGAAGGACAAACAAAAACAATACAAATAAAATTTAAAAATCCATACATTGTAGGAAGAAAAATAAAATCACTTTGTTTTTCTGAAGTAGTATTGAATTATGATATGAATAATTATGGTGCTTATAAAACAACAAAACTTTCTATTAATTTATAATATAGTTTTATACAAAACTTTGTAATAGGAGGAATATAAATATGCCAAATAGTGAAAGTCAGACAGAAGAGGTAGGAAATGTTGCAAAAAAAATATTAAAAAGTACGATAGGAAAAGCATTTAAATTTTTATTGTTACTTATTATAATGATTTCAATTATATTAATTTTACTAGTGTCATTTCTTAAGGAAATATGGGAAGCAGATACAGCAGACCAGATGATGGATAAGGAATATGTAGAAGATAAAGAGGAGGATAATGAATGATATGGTTAAAACAGTAACAAAAAAAAATATAAACATAATAACAAAACATTTCTTCAAACGATTGCTAATAATTTCTATTATAATAACCAATATATTCTTCTATATACCTACAGTAGCTTTTGCAGCAAATAAATCAGACAAAAAAGCTCCTGCAGTCGTTCCATCAATTGCAAATGAAATAATTTCTAAATACGTATCTGTAAAAAATTCAGGAAGTAACGATAATACAAATTCAGAAAGTGGAGGAACTATAACGAATTATGAAGAATCTGGAGATGGATGGGGTAGTGTGACTAAGGTAGAATATCCCAATGGTACAACTAGAACTTATAGAAATTATAAACAATTTGATAATGGAAATAATTCATATTGGAATCAAAGTTTTTGGGGAAGTAATATTTGGGAGGCAGGTTGTGGACCAACATCAGTAGCAATTGTATTGAGTGGTTATGGATATGATGCTAATCCTGGAAAAGTAGTCGATGCCATGAGTGAAAAAAATTCAGGAAATTTTGAAAATCTAATTGAACCATTAAAAAGAATAGGAAAAATCGATGCGGAATCTCATTCTGGAGCTGGAACCTCCGCAGATATAGATATCATTAGAGATAATTTTAAAGCTGGAAGACCAGTTATTATTAATGCACCAAATCATTATGTAGTATATTTAGGAGAAGATAAAAATGGTAAATTAATTATATCAGATCCAGGAAAAAATGATGGTGGACATGATAGATATGGAGCAACTTTAGAAGAGGTTATAAATAATGGAAATATTACCTATGGATATATATTAATAAAATCAGATTCAAATGCTTCAGATAGTTCTAAAGATAGCAGTAAAGATAAAAAAGATAGTAAAGAAGAGGATAATGAAAAACAAGAAAATAAAAATAATGAGGCAGAAGAACCTTTAAGATGGCCTATTGGAAGTGAAGAAACGACAACACAGAATGGAAAAACTTTTGCATTAGGAACACCAGCAATAGGAACAGGAAATGTGTCTAGAGGAGGAACGAGTCGAGGATGGTGTTCAGAGGGCCATGAAAAAAACGGAGGACAAGCTTTAGATATACATGGAAATGGGCAATCAAATAAATACAATGTTGTTGCTATGGCAAGTGGTAAAATAGAAAGTTGTGGAGACGGAATATCAGAAGGAGATCATTCTGGAAATGGCGGTATGGGAAATTATGCAATTATAGATTATGGAGCAGGAATGAAAGTCAGAGTAATGCATATGTATAACGGATCCTTAACTATACACAATGGAGATACTGTAGAAGAAGGACAAGTAATAGGCAAAATGGGAAATAGTGGAGATTCTACAGGAACACATACACATCTGGATATGACTATTAATGGAGAATGGGTTGATGTAGCTAAATATATCGCTGAGCCTGGAAAATCTGCAAGTTCTACAGAAACTTCGAATAATGTAAGTGAAACTACTGTAAATATGTCAGGAAATATTATACCAAATGACCATGGGGGATATAAAATAAATATAGACTTGAACAAAGAAATAGATGAAATGTTAGAAAAAATAAAACAGAATAATTTTCAATTAGAAAAATATTTAAGGAAAAGTGTTCAAAAAAGATACTTAAAAAATTTTATAAAATCTGCAATTGTAACACAGTATCCAGATTTAAGAGCAGTGGATGAAATTGCTAAAGATGAAAAAATACTGGGAGATGAAACACAAGGATGTATTAAAATAAAGCGATATATAGACAATGAAACGGAGGCTTTTGCTAGAGGTAGTTTATCTAATCCAGTTGATTCTGAAGATAAGGGAATGTATTTAGCTTTTAAACCATATGATGAGTTTTCTAAATTAATATCTTCAGGAGATAAATCAGTATTTAACTATTTTTCCATGGATTCAAGTAATAATATAGTAGTTGCAGGATGGGAAACATCTGAGACGAGTGTTTCCATTGAACAAATAGGAGGGGAACCGGATCCGAATCCTGATTCCGCACCAGAACCTAGGAATAAAGAATATTTAAAACTAAATGAAAAGAAAATTGACTATGTAAATCAGGTATCAAATTATACAATGCCATTTAGTCTTTTATGGTCGCTACTAGTTTATGGAAACGATGAAGAATTTGTAAATGATCTTGCAAAATTAGTAATAAATACGGAAATAGTAATTGGATCTTATGATGCAACAAATGTAAAGGTATCTACATATACAAACACATATGAAAAAGTGGATCATATAGATAAGACAGCAGGAATTGGACAATATGATACTAGTGAAGGTCAAGGATATGCAGCAAATGCACAAAGTTCATCAGATAAAGTATATAATTATAAAGTAACAGAAGTACATACATTAAAGACAGATACACCTAATTTAAAATTAAAATATGCTGATACATGGACAGCAGTTTATAATAATGGATATAAAGTAAAGAAAGAAAAAGAAAATATTCCAGATAGTAATTCGGATTTAAAAGATGAAAAAATTGAAGAAAAGATAGATTATAAAAATAAAGAAGATATAGAGAAAGAATTAAAAGGAGATCTGGATTTACAAAAAAAAGTAGATGAACAGTTAGAAAAGTTAAAAGAAAATGTGCGTAGTGAAAATGAGCGTAATTATAGTTATAGATATCAAAATTTGACTAAAGTTCTAAAAAATGAATACAATTATACAGAAGAAGCACATAAATCAGCTTATGAAAATGCATATAAATTATTGTATGACAAAAATATCCAAGATTATATCATAAATATGATACTTGAGTATATGCCAGATAGAGATAATTTAGATGAAATGATATCAAGTTTTAAAGAAAATAAAATAGTTATAAATACTGCAAAGAAAATGAACAATAATAATTATATGGATCTTATAGATGGAGCATCTTCTTGCATAAAAACAATCGTAGAAAACTCAAGAAACGTAACTAAAATAACCAATCCATGCTTAAAAGATCAACTGACTAAGAATGGAAAAGAAAATGGTAAAAATAAGATTTATACTGAAACAGAAGTGACATCAATTATAGTGGAAAGAGTAATATCAAAAGTAAAACAAAAAGAAAATATAAAAACAGATTCTATTAAAGCAAAAGCAGAAGGAGTAACAAATTCGTCAAATAATGTAATAAGTAAAATTGATAAAAATTCACAAGAAGACAATTTCGTAAAATTATTATATCATAGTAAAAAAGCAAAAGGAAATCTAGATATTGTAGGTTCATGGTTTTTTGAATCAGTGGAAAAAACTGCAGCAATAGCGGATATGGAAGACCTATTAAAGTATTTGTTTGAAATAGTATATAAAGGAGAATCAAAACTTTCTAAAAAAGAGATTCAAGAAATATATGATTTATTTGATCCAGAAAAATTTCAAACAGTTTCCAAGACTAAGTCATCTAATGGAAAATATTCTACGGATTTAGAAGGATTTTTGTTTGCTGGAGAAGGTGGAGACGAATATATAAAAGGAGATATTTATATAGTTTATGATATAGGTGATGGTTGCCTTAATATAGGTCACGGAGTTGTAATTGGTAACTCTGATGGAACACCTTGGTATCCAGAACTTATTCCTAATCCTCATGTAGGTCAAGAAATTTCTAAAGAGATATATGATAAAGTGGTTGACTTAAAAATGAAACAATTTACGGATGCTTTGGATGCATCACTAGCGAAATATGGCGTAACATTAAAACAAAATCAGTATGATGCAATGATTAGTTTCTTGTATAATACTGGAGCAGGTAATGCAGATGCAATTGTTTCTGCTTATAAAAATGGAGGAGATGAAGGCTTTTGGAACGAAATTAAGCAATATATAAATCCACCTGAATATAGCGAAGGGTTAATGAACAGAAGGGGCGAAGAGTATGAGTTATTTATAAAAGGTGATTATAATTATAACCCTAACTATAGTTCTCATAAGTACTATTAATTAAGAGGAGGATATATAATTGAAAAAATTAAAAGTTGTTATAATACTTTTGGTATTACTAATTCTTATAGGAGGACTTGTCAGTTTAATAGTTTCAGTAAATAAGACTAAGGTAAATCAAACTCAAGAGAATCAACAAGTTAAACAAGAAAAAGTAGAAGAAAAGAAAGTAGAATCTAAAATTGTTACAAATTCAGCAATGTATTTTACAGTAGAATCATGCGTAGATAGATATGTTGATTGTATACAGAATATGGATAAAAAATCTGTATATAAATTACTGGATTTGGCTTATATAAAAGATAATAATATAACTCAAGATAATATTTTGGAATATACGGGAACGATTCTAAAGGGATGTGATTTTGATGTTCAAAAAATACTACTTATAAAAGGTGATGGAGAAGACTTACAACAATATTATGTGTATGGATTAATAAGACAGAATGATGGACAGAAGATTAATAGACAAAAGGCCTATTTAACGGTTAATGTAGACTTACAAAATATGACTTTCTCTATTGTACCAAATGTCGCTTATAAGGAGGTATTTGATGAATAGTAAAAAGATATTAATATTAATAATAGGTATTGTATGTATTATATTGGTTTTTGGAGTGATATTATTTATTTTTTCTAATAATAAAAAAAATAATAATAATATTGAAAATAATATAATAGCAACTGATAAAACATATGATGTGAATATGACAAAAGAGATGCCAGATGAAAAATATAGAACTATAGAAAATGAATGTAATCAACTTGAAATAAAAGGAACGACTCAAGAAAGATTAATAAATGAATATTTAGAAGATTATAAAAATAATGCTTTAAATTTTACTGATGATGCTTACGAATTGTTAGATAAGCAATATAGAGAAGCAAAATTTGGAAGTATTGAAGAATATAAACAATATATAAATAACAATAAATCGGAAATTGAAGACATAGAATTAAGTAAATATCAAGCAAATGAGACTGACGACTGTACAGAATATATTTGTATTGACCAATATAATAGTTATTATATATTTCATGTGACAAACCCAGGAAGTTATACATTATTCTTAGATACTTATACTGTAGATTTACCAGAATTTGCAGAAAAGTATAATAAAGCAAGCGAACAAGAAAAAGTTGTTCTAAATATTAACAAAATTATAACAGCATTGAATGCAAAAGACTATCACTATATTTATAGTAAGTTAGCAGACTCATTTAAAAACAATTATTTTCAAAATCAAGAGATATTAGAAAGATATTTACGAGAAAATATAAATGAAAAAGTAGTTGTTAGTTATGATAAGTTCTCTAAACAAGGAAATTTATATACATATGAAATTAGAATTACAGATGAAGGAATAGAAACCTATTTAAATAAGAAGATGAATATAGTTATGCAATTAAATGAAGGAACAGACTTTGTTATGTCATTTAGCATAGAAGAAGAATAAAAAAGGTTGCAAAAGTGCAACCTTTTTTATATAATTAGAAAAATAATTAAAATAGTGGGAGGAACTATGATAGAAATAAAAAATCTTTCAAAGTCCTATAAAAAAGGAAAAAAAGTAATTGAAAATATAAGTTTAGAAATTAAAAATGGTGAAATATTTGGATTTTTAGGACCAAATGGTGCTGGAAAAACAACTACAATAAAAATGATTACAGGGATTTTAGGTATTGATGAAGGAGATATCTTAATTGATGGAAAAAGTATCATAAAAGATTCAATAGAAGCTAAAAAAAACTTTGGATTTGTACCAGATAATCCGGATATGTTTTTAAAATTAAAAGGAATAGAATATTTAAATTTTATAGCAGATATATATGAAGTTTCTGAAGAAGAAAGAATAGCTAGAATTGATAAATTATCAAAAGAATTCGAAATGCAAACAGTATTAAATAATAAAATGCAGAGTTATTCACATGGTATGAGACAAAAAATAATTATTATGGGGGTACTATTGCATAATCCTAAGAATTTAATTTTAGATGAGCCAATGACAGGACTAGATCCTAAGTCATCTTTTGATTTAAAACAAATAATGAGGGAACATGCCAAAGAAGGTAATACAGTATTTTTTTCAACCCATATATTAGAAGTTGCAGAAAAACTATGTGATAGAGTAGGAATTATTAATAAGGGAAAATTAATTTTTGCTGGTACTTATGAAGAAATGAAAAAAGAATTTAAGAAAAATGTATCCTTAGAAGAATTATTTATGGAGATTACAGAGAATGATTAAAATAAAAAAAATAGTAGATTTAACAAGTATTTTTTTAAGAGATTCTTATCAGAATATTGATATTATTGATAAGAAGACTCATAAATTAAATAAGAAATCAATTTATGTATGGATGATTGCAATATTATTTTTAGCTTTGTTTTTTGTTAGTGAAAATGTGATAAATTTTTTGGTAGAAAGAGGACAAGAGGAGATTTTCTTAAATATATATTTTCTAATATTGGCAATATTGATGATATTTCAGACAGTTTTAGTTTGTACTAATATATTTTACTTTTCAAAGGACTTGGAATTTGTTTTACCATTACCAATCAAGCCTATTGAATTATTAATAGCTAAATTTAGTACTTTAATTTGCAAATTATATATATCAGAACTTATATTTGGAATTATTCCAATTACAATGTATGGAATGATTACCAATGCATGGCTTTTATTTTATTTATATGAATTAATTGTATTTTTATTATTTCCTATATTTTTAGCACTTGTTGTAAATATGGTAATGATGTTTGTTATGAAAACATCTAAATTTATAAAAAATAAAGATTTATTTCAAATAATTATAACAATATTTTTAATGGCAATAATATTTGCAGTAGAGTATAAAATAATAGGAAGTATCCTAACAAATGAACAACAAATAGAAATGATGGATGAGAAGCAAGTATTAGAAAAAATAATGCAGTTTAATGATAGAATAAGAGAATCCAATCGATATTTTTTGGTTGTAAATCCATGTGTACAAATGTTAACTGAGTCAAATATAGAAGGACATTTACAAATAATAAAATTATTATTAATTAATACTATAACTTTTATTTTATTTATTTTAATAGGCAAAATTACTTATCTAAAAGATATTTTGAAAAATACCGCATATTTAACAAATAAAAACAATAAAAAAACAAATTTTCAAAAAAAATGTAGAGCTAAAAATGTAAAAAAATCATATATTTTTAAAGAGTTTAAAAGTTTATTTAGAAACTCAATGTTTTTTATGCAGTGTGTTTATCCGGTTTTAGTATGGTTAGTTACATTAACGATAATGAGTTTTGTTCTAATTCCTAAAATAGAAATAGCATTTAGAAATGAGGTGGTTAGACAAACAATTGGAAATATATCATTTAATATAACAGCCGTATATCTGATTTTAGGAGTAATACAATTATTATTTATGATGTCACCAGCTTCTTTAACTGCAATTTCAAGAGAAGGAAAAAATGCTATGTTTATGAAATATATACCGATATCCTTTTATAAACAATTTATTTATAAAGGGATACCTCAAATTTTTATTAATACTATTTCAATAGTTGTAGTTCTTGGAATAATACATTATGCGATTCCTTCAATAGAAATGTTATACATTTTTATGATATTTATTTTAGCAACATTACTAAATATAATTAATAGTTATTCTATGTTAATAGTGGATTTCATGAAACCTAAACTTGAATGGGATACAGAATATGCTGTATTAAAGCAAAATAACAATAAAATTTTTCAATATGTGTTTACTATTTTTATCATATTGTTATTAAGTTATTTAAATAAAGTTTTAGAAAATATTAATTTAGACACATCAATTTCAGTAACAGGAATTATATTTATAGTAATTATTGCTATCATAAATATTTTTGGAAGAATAAAACAAAATAAATTATTTGAGAAAATAACTTAAAAATAACTATAAAAAGAAGGGCAAATTAATTAATGCATAAATTGTAGAAATTGCCTTTCTTTTTTATTTAACAACAAAAAGATTGAATAATACATTATCTTTAATTAAATTTTGAATAAAAGGTATATGCCATAAAATAAATAAAATTAGTAGGGTAAGGATAACAGAAAGAAAATTCTTAAAATAATCTTTCAATGTTTTTTTATAATTAATTTTATATCCTCTGTTTTTTAAATCTTGGATATAGGCATCATGATAAGCTTGTCTTTTGGCTTCATCAATACTATTCATATATTCGTTATAATAGTATTGTTGTCTATTATTTATAAATTGGTCAGAATCGTTTTGCTGTTTATTATCTTGAACATTTTCGATAGAATTAAAGCTTTTTTCTTGATTATTATGAGAAGGATAATTGTTTTGCGAATATTGCTTTTGCATTTTATTTATGATGTCTTTTAATTTCTGATTTTCCATATAAATAGAATCATAAGCTTCTTTTGATATTGTATTTTCTTCTATCATAGA
>CANRKZ010000032.1 GCA_947631335.1 uncultured Clostridia bacterium | reverse complement strand
TATTCATATCCTAAATGTTTATAAGCAGGTGGTAATATCATTCTTCCTCTTAAGGTTCTTGCTATAAATCCAATTTGAATTAAATATGGTTCATAAACATCTTCTATCGTATCAATTTCCTCTCCTATTGTTGCAGCTAAGGCTTCAATTCCTACTGCTCTACCACTATACTGTACAATCATTGTTTCTAATAGTTTTCGATCAATTTCATCAAGCCCTAATTCATCAATCTCTAGTTTATTTAAAGCATGTTTTGCTATTTTTACATTAATATTTCCATCTCCTAAAACAATAGCATAGTCTCTTACTCTTTTCAATAATCGATTTGCAATTCTAGGGGTTCCTCTTGATCTTCTTGCAATTTCTTTTGCAGCTTCGTTTTCTATTTTTATATTTAAAATTTTACTTGATCTTTTTACTATTGTTGCTAAATCTTCTACAGAATATAATTCTAGCCTATGTACAATACCAAAACGGTCGCGAAGTGGCGTAGTTAAAGAACCTGCTTTTGTTGTTGCCCCTATCAAAGTAAATTTTGGTAAATCTAGTCTAATTGATTTACTGCTAGGTCCTTTTCCGAATTACAATATCGAGTGTAAAATCTTCTAATGCTGGATATAATATTTCTTCTACACTTTTGCTTAATCTGTGAATTTCATCGATAAATAATACATCAAATTCTGAAAGATTCGTTAATAGTGCTGCTAAATCTCCTGGTTTTTCAATTGCTGGTCCTGAGGTTATTTTTATATTCGAATGCATTTCATTTGCAATAATATTTGAAATTGTTGTTTTTCCAAGTCCAGGAGGTCCATAAAATAAGCAATGATCTAATGGTTCTCCTCTTTTTTTTGCAGATTCAATATATATCTTCATATTTTCTTTTACTTTGTCTTGTCCAATATATTCATCCAACGTATTAGGTCTTAATGAATTTTCTATTCTTTCCTCTACTTCATTTTTTAATTCTGGATTTATAATTCTCTCTTCTTCCATCTATAACATCCTTTTTCTTAAATTTTATTTATTGTTCTTACACTTTAGCATTTTTAGTCATTTTATTGTATCAATAAATTCTTCAATTATCTTTATAATTTTAGAAGTTTTCTTACTTTCTGTATCATATTTGACAGGGACAAAGTTTTGTGCTTTAATTATAGCTTTTTCTAATTCTTTTATATTATCTATTCCAATAATATAGCCCTTTCTATTGAAAGCTTCTACTATCTGCTTTTGATGATCATTTACATGTTCATGATATTTATGAAGTCTTGGAACTGCTATTACTTTTTTCCCTTTTTTGATTGAGCTAATAATAGAACCAACTCCACCATGTGTTATAATCAAATCTGCTTGTTCTTGATATTTCTCTAGTTCTTCTTGCGGTATCAAGTCAAATATTCTCATATTTTTCGATTCATATTTGGTATAGCCTGATTGTACTAGCACTTTCTCATCTATTATTCCTTTTTCAATTAAACTATCTATCTTTTCTAATAAACGATGAAAACTATTATTTTGTGTTCCTAATAATACTAAAATCATTAATAAATTGAACCTCCATATACAGCTTTAGGATATAGTTTTAACATTTCTTCCCATTGCACAATAAATAAATCTGCAATAGGGTAAATAAGCCTTCCTGTCGCTGTTTTTTTATTTCTGTTTGCAAATGTTTCGATATAAATTATTTTACTTCTAAATATTTTTCCTAAATAACACATTGGTCCTGCTGTATGAGTACCTGTTGTAATAATTACTTTTGGTCTTAACTTTAAATAATAATATATTGTTTTGATACATAGATAGAAATATTTTATAATATAAACAAACAACTTAGACCTTGTTCCATATGGTAAAAAATATACTCTATCTTTATACTTTTCCTTTAACGCTTCATTTGATTTGTCTTTTTCCGTTATAATATAATATTCATATTGATCAAATAGAGGAGAAAGTTGTAACATCTCATTTAAGTGTCCTCCTGTACTCGATATAAATAATACTTTTTTCTTCATTTAAAAATCCTTTCAAAATTCAAAATAACCTTTTTATTGATTCTTTTTTCTATCGTTATTATATCTTCTTTTTGCTTATATGTCTAGTATAAACTACAAAAAAACGCCTATATGGCGTTTTTTATTATTTCTATTTTAAGCCCTTGGATGAGCTTTTTTATAAATGTCTTTTAATCCCTCATCTTGAAATTGCATATAAATTTGGGTTGAAGAAATATCAGAATGTCCAAGCATGGTTTGAATTGCTTTTAAATCTGCTCCATTCTGCAAAAGATGAGTTGCAAAAGAATGTCTTAATACATGTGGTGTAATATCTTTTGTGATATGAGCTTGTTCTTTATAGTATTTAATAATCTTCCAAAATCCCTGTCTTGTTAATCTACCACCATTAATATTAACAAATAACGCTTTTTCATTTTCATTTTTAATTAACACTTCTCTTGCTTCTTCTATATATTCTTTTAGTGCATTCAAAGACATTGTTCCTAATGGTATATTTCTTTGTTTACTACCATTTTTACATGTTACATATCCCTCTTCCAAATTAACATCTTCTATATTCAAAGAAATAATTTCTGTAACTCTCATTCCAGTAGCATAAGCAAACTCTAGCATTGCTTTGTCACGAGTTCCTTTCAAATCAACATCTTTTGGTTGTTCTAGTAATAATTCCACTTCTTTTGAAGTTAATACATTTGGTACTCTTTTTTCTATTTTAGGAGATTGTATATTAGCTGTTGGATCTGTTTTTATTTTCTTTCTTTTTAATACAAATTGATAAAAAGAACGAATTGATGCAATACATCTCGATATACTTGATGGCTTTTTCCCATTTTCTTGAAGTTCTCTAATATAATCTTTTATATCATCTTCTTTAACATGATTATAATTGACTTCACATGCTTCTAAATATCTTTTAAATTGCTTTAAATCTCTTTTATATGATTGTAATGTGTTTTCTGATAACTTCTTATCATTTTCTAAAAAATCAAAAAAATACTTTAATTGTCTTTCCATTTATCTTACCTACCCCTATATTAATATAATTTATTTACATAAATTATATATGTTATATCAAACAATTAAAAAAAAGTAAATACATTTTCCGTTTTTTTTAAAAATATTTAATAAAAAATTTAAAAAGATTCGTAGAAATAAAAATTTCTATCAATGATGACAATAATAATATTATTAGCATAATCAAGGAAAATGCAGTATGCCTCACAATTTCTAATTTGATATTTTCTTTTCTATTATCTTTAACAATTGATTTATATAGTTTAAATCCACTTACAGCTAATGCTAGTATAGCAGGTATAAAAATTAAATTCTGTAGTAATACATTAACTGTTATAAAAGATAATCCTTTTGCTATTCCCATAGCTGAAACACAAACCGATATCGTATATCCTAAACAAAATCCTCTATATAGTACAATTCCAAACACAACTGGTATCCCTATAACAGTGGTTCCAAAGAACCAAATCATAACTGCTAATAATATATTTTGTGCTATGCTACTTCTTAATAAACTTATATTATCTAAACTTTCAATTTTTTTCATATTTTCTATAAAATTATTTAAATAGTTTTTAATCTCTATTTTTTGTGCATCTTGAATATTATTAACAAAGAATACTCCCAAAAATATTCCAATTATAAATAACAAAGTAACTATCATATATTCTTTGCTATTATTTATTACATGTCTCTTTAGTGTTTCTTTTATTCGAATTCCTTTGTCTTTCATAAAAAATCTCCTTATCGTTTATACATAATGTGTATTCGATAAAGAGATTTTTAGAACTCCATTTTTTATTTCACAGAAACTTTTCCGTAATTTCCTCCTCCACCGGAATGTATTTGTGCATTTCCATTCCTAGCACTTTCTATAACATTAGCCACTTTTTCTCCCACGATCATTTCAATATCATCTTTTGATATCTTGTGCAAAATATTCATTTCGGTTTCAAAAGTATCTAATAATTTTTCTATAGTCTTTCCTCCTACTCCTGGTATAAAGCCAAGTGGAATTTGATAAATATACGGTGGCCTATCTTTTGGGCTTTTCGTTTCTTTTTTATCCTTGATTAATTCAATTCGATCAAAAACACCAAAAGTAACACTTTTTCCACCACACATAGGGCAAGTTTCAACTGGTTCTTTTGTTTCGATTGATTTTTGACAATCATCACAATAAGTTCTGTGATATTTTCCAAGCTTAGGATCTAATCCATAATTAGCCACGATTTTTCTGTTATCCTTTTGTTTTAAAGCTTTTACTATTTCTTTAAAAGATATATCTTCTACTTCCAGTTTATTATATTCTCTTGCTATTTTTGGTAGAGAATGTGCATCGGAATTAGTTAGAAATGTTCTCGTCTCTAATTCTGAAATTGTATCTGCTAAATAAGTATCTGAACTTAACCCTAATTCAATTGCAAATATTTTATCAAATTTTTCTTTAAATATATTTTGTAATCTATCTGTACAATTTCCATAATAACTCTTATGTGGTGTAAATACATGAGCTGGGATTAAAATCCCATTATATTTTTCTACTATATCAATTAAATCATATCCAGATAAATCTGTCCTTTGAGTACTTAAAGTGATATTTTTTAAGTGATAGCTTAATTCTTTTGAAAATTCTTTTATATCTTTTAAGTGTGGGAAAAAGCACAAATTATGTGCGCTTCCACATTTTCCATTTCTTCCTTTTTCTGATGTTTCTACTTCACTTCCTAATAGAATACACACCTTATCTTGATAGATAATTCCTCCATCTTTTAATTCGTAGGCATCTCCATTTTTTAAAAATTTTTCAATATCTTCTATTACATAAGGAGATGCACAATCAATAATTCCAACTACATGAATACCTTTTTTTTGGGCACATTCCTTTGCAATATTAGCAAAATTCAAAGATTTTGCTGCTGTTATTTTAATTGGTTTGCCATTTTCACTTCTACCTATATGCACATGTAAGTCCGCAAATATTTCGTACATCCTTTATTACTCCTTTACTCCTGCTATTGGTTTTTCTTTTACATGACTCATTATTTTTTTTGTTGTTTCTTCACTAAATAATGGTCGATTTGGATTATCTAATCTTTTTAACATATCTTCTGCTATATTTTCTATGTGTTTTGTCATTAATTTATCAACCTTTGGTTCATAATCATATACTACTTTCTTCATAAATTCAGGTATACTATCTGTTTCATTGTATATTTTAACTAACTTTCTAAAAGCTGTGATATTTACTATTTCATTGATATTTATCTCTTCCATAAAATTAACAAAATCAATAAAAGTTCCTAAATATCGATTATACTTATCCTTCAAATTTCTATGTTCCAACAATACTAGTGCTTCATCTGGTTTAAAGCCAATTCTTTCAGGTCTATCTAGAAGCATTCCTCCAAATTGGTCTACTAATTCTAAAATATCACTTTCCTTTTCTCTTGGATTACTATTGCTATATCGATTAATTTCTTCGCAAACTTTGCAAAATCTTTTTTCAAATCCAAGTAGTGCTAAATACTCCGCTCCCTTTTTCGCATAGGTATGTACGCTTTCTATATCTTGAGCATTATCTACTTTTTTACAATTACATAAAATAGCTGCTGTTAATAGAAAATTCTCGTCTACCTCTATCTTAGAATAATTTAAAAACATTCTTAATATTTCAACTTTGAATATGTCAGATTTATTAAAAAATATTTCTCGTTTCTTTGATAGATAATAGGCAATTTCTAGTTTTGCAGCAAAATCTTCTTCAGTCAAAATATAATCTGCAAAGTTCTCCATTTATTTCCTCCTTTAAGTTGTTTGTAAAAAGCCCTTTACAAATAACTTATGCTATTCCTTTTATCTTTTTATTATTTACATACACTTTTATTATACTTGAATTAGCACAATAATTCAAGATTTTTCTTCTATGTTACACAATTGTAATATTATAAAGTTTTAATTGCATTTCTTGCTAGCTCGTCACATCGATTATTAAACTTATTATCACTATGACCTTTTACTTTTATAAAATTGACTTTATGTATCTTTGTCAAATCATACAGTTCTTTCCATATTTCTTTATTTTTAACAGTTCCTTTTCCTGCAGTTTTCCAATTGTTTTTCACCCAATTATAAATCCAGCCTTGTACAAAAGCATTTACAACATAAGCACTATCACTATACAAATCTACTTCACAAGGGTATTTTAAAAGCTTTAATCCCTCAATAACAGCTGTTAATTCCATCACATTATTGGTAGTTTCTTTTTTTGCTCCCGAAATTTCCTTTTGATAGTCCTTATACATTAAAATAGCTCCCCATCCACCTGGTCCAGGATTTCCTGAGCAAGCTCCATCTGTATATATTAAAACTTTCTCCATTAACTTATCCTTCCTTCACATCTTTCTTGTTTTTTTTTCTGTTTTATGGTAATATTATAGCAGTTAATTTAAAAATATACAAGAAGGGAATTTGATATGAGTAAAGTTTTGGGCATTGTAGGTGAATATAATCCTTTTCATAATGGTCATTTATATCATTTAGAACAATCTAAAAAAATAACTAGCTCTACTTATACAGTTGCTATTATGAGTGGCAACTTTACTCAGCGCGGTTCTACTTCTTTAATAGATAAGTGGTCAAAAACAGAAGCTGCTATCCAGAGTGGTATTGATTTAGTTATTGAACTTCCTGTTTTATATGCTACTTCTAGCGCTGAAAATTTTGCAGAAGGTAGCATCAAAATTTTAAATTCTCTAAAAGTAGTAGATTATCTTTCTTTTGGTGCTGAAACTTCTGACATTGATGTTTTAAATCGATTTGCAGATGTCTTATACCGTGAGCCCAAACCATATAAAACTATTTTGTCTCATGAATTAAGCAAAGGAATTTCATTTCCTAAAGCTCGTGAAAACGCATTAATGTTTTATTTAAATGATATCCGAAAATATGCAAATATCCTTTCTTCTCCCAATAATATATTGGGAATTGAATATCTAAAAGCTCTAAAAAAATACAAAAGCAATATTCAGGCCATTTCCATTACTCGTTATGAAGCTGGCTATAATGATATCGGATATTCTCGGGAATATTGCAAGCGCTACTGCAATTCGAAATATTGTTAAAAATAATGGTTTTGATATTTTAAGAAGATTACTTCCTGACGCTAGCTATCGTATTTTGATTGAAAATATAAAACAAGGTCATATTGTTCCTGATTTGTCTGTTTTTGAGAAACAAATCATCTATAATTTAAGAAAAATGGATACTTCTGAAATTGCAGAACTTCCCGATGTTTCAGAAGGGTTGGAATTTGCCATCAAAAATGCAGCTAATTCTTGTAATAGTCTTACAGAATTCTTAAATATTATAAAATCAAAAAGATATACTTCAACTCGTATCCAAAGGATTTTACTATATGCTTTATTAGGAATTACAAAAAAAGATATGAATATTTCTAAAAAAATCACTCCTTATATAAGAGTTTTAGGACTAAATAATAGAGGTAAATTTCTAATTTCTGAAATAGCAAAAGCAAATCCTAAACTTGAAATTGTTACTTCCGTAAAAAAATTTATAGATAATAATTCTAACAAGAATTTGCAATGTATGCTTAATAAAGATATATGGGCTACTGATGTATATACTCTTGGTTATGAATATGATTCTTGGAATCATTTGGATTTTACAAAAAAACTCATAACATTCTAACATAATATCTTATCAAGAAAAAAGGTTACTACACTAAAAAATTTTGAGTAACCTTTTTTCACTTATTGGTTGTCATTTTCTATTACTTTTTCTAAAAATGTTTTCTTATCAAATGATCCTCTTTTTTCACTTTTACTATTTGCTGCAATACTAATAACTTCATCTAATGAGGCATTTTCCATTTTAGCTAAATATTTTATAACTTCTATCATATCAGCCAATTCTTCAATACGATCTTTACCTCTAGCATCTAATACTTCATGATATTCTTCATTTAACTTCCTTTCTAATTCTTTTTTATATTCAATATCATTTAAAATTCAAATAATTGGATTTTCTCCTTTTGATTTTATAATTTCTGGTATTTTATCTCTTACTAATTTATTATATATTATTTCCATAACTATCTCCTAATAATTTTATTTATTAGGTATTATATCTCTAAAATTTAAAATCTAAATAAACATAGTTTGACATATCATAAGCCAAATTATTTTCTATCATCTCTTTTGATTCTTTACAAAAATTTGAAATTCTTTTTCCATCAACCAATGGGTCTATGTATCTTACTTTTGCACCATGATGAACGAAATAAACATTTTTGGGTTCTTTCTTTGATATTTTTACTATTTTAGAATTTTTCCAAATATTGAATATTTCAGCATACTGTGATTTTTCAATAATACTAATTATATCTTTTTCTTTTAGTGTATATAAGTCTTCTAACTTTATTTTATTTTCTTCATTCAATCTTTTGATAATATCTGCTAAAAATTGCATAGAATATCTAGTTCTATCTTCTCTATATATAACTGATAATCTACTCGTGACCTTTACAAATTTTTTTGCAATTTCTTTTGCTTTAAAACCGAGTTCGTCTATTTTATCTTCATTAGTTTGAACTTCAATATTTGAATATATTTCTCTAATTTCTTCCAAATCCAAAATGCTATATGTTAAATAAGCATTAGATAAAGAATATTCTAGTCTGTCTGAAGATAGTTGTGGAGTTTCATTATCTGCTATTGGGTATTTATGGTAGTCATTTACTTCATCTAACTTTATATTATCTCTTTTCAATAATTGCATGATTTCCGCTGAATTATAAATAATTTCTGTTGTTAAATCTTCTGTTGATTCTTGTATCATATAATCATCATTTAAAAAATCTACGCAATGTTTGAACACTGGTGTTGCTATATCATGAAACAACCCTGATAAAGTTTGCTTTTTGTCGTGCGTAAAATGCCAAATAATTAGAGCAACTGCTATTGAATGGTCTAAGCTTGAAAAGAAATAATGACTTTCAAATAAATCTGAATATATTGTACCACAAGTTATACTAATATATTGCTGATTAAGCAATTCCTTTGTATTTATATAATCTACTAACCATTCTGGAAAATCTGGTTCTAACATTTTAAAATAATCAATTGTTTTTTTATTTGCATTGTTTAAGTAATTCATATATTTTATCGATCCTTTTTATATACTTGATGGTATTCTATCATTAAATATAATACTATTCAATGAAATTAAGAAATATATTCATTCTTTTTTTCTTTCATTTTGCCAAACATATCCTCTAATTACTAGTACAGAAAAGTATAAATCGTTAACTCTTAAGTTAAATAATTTTTCAAGTTTTTAGAGGTTATTTGTTTTTTAAATTTCTTAAATAGGAATAATCATATTCATTAAAAATAGATATAGCTTTTCTTTAATAATGAATCTATGTGATTCTATATAAGCTAAATTAGTATGTTTAATTATTCTTAAATTTTCATTAAGTATTTGAGAAGTGAGTTTATTAAATATGTAAGCCTAATTGATTTCAGATAATAATTCTGGGCCTATTTTAATTTTACAATACTAATTAGTCTCACAGTATTTTTTCTGATTAAGATAAAAGGCACAAAAAAATCGACCTTTTACAGTCGATTTAATCTTTTTTCTAGTGCAATAATTATATTTTTTGGTGCCTAAGTAAGGGACGTATGCGAAAAACATCACTTGCAAAAGCACCTTATTATCCGTTTCAAAATTAGTTATAGCAATAATTTCAAAGAAATGTATACACGCTTTTGAAATTTTGCTACTTTTATTGTATTTTAAATTTAACATAATTTTTTATATTTGGCAATACTTTTTAAAAAAAATCTGCCACTAGTGGCAAATTTCTTTAATTTAATTAGTTTTTAGTATTCTAATTGTTCTTTTTTTCTGACATACATTACTTTTATTTTATATTGAGCTCTATATGGAGTAGGCATAGTAGTAGACCAACCCGTAATGAACTCATTAACTTTCAATATTAAATCTATTTTATTTTCTTCTTCTGTCGGTCTAGACTGTATTTTGCTTAATTGTATATTATTTTCTGTCCTTATTACTATTTCATCTTTAGTTATATCTTTTATTTCTGTCTCTCCATTAAAATTGAAGATATTACCCTTTCCAACATCATATAAGTTTATCTGTTCAACTACCCCACCTACATAATTACTTTCAATTCTTATTCCACATACTAAATCAAAATTTTCTGTTTCATCATCAGCTATATTTAAATTTTCAAAATCAGTAAAATGTATATATTCTTCGACATTATATTCATCATCATTTTCTTCTAATACTTTTTTGTTTTCTATTTCTTTTAATTTATTAATTGCTTTGTCATATCCTTGAATAGCAGATTTCCTTATTAATTCTAAGCCTAATTCTTTATTCTTTATAATCTCCATTCCATTTTCATATCCTTCAAAATATAATGAACCTAAAACATACTGAGCCATATAATCTTCTTTATCTGATGCTTTTTTTAACCAATATACTGCTTGTGCATCATTTGATTGTATTCCTCGACCTTGCAAAAATGCTTGTCCTAAAGCATATTCAGCAAAAGTAAAACCTTTTTCAGCAGATTTTTTATAATACTCATATGCTAATGACAGATTCTGTTCTATACCATATCCATTATCATACATGTATCCTAAATAATAAAGAATATTTCCATCTATATCTTCATTTTTAATTTCATTAAATTTTTCAAATGCAATGTTAAAGTCTTGTTTAATATAATCATTTCCAAAATAATACATACAAGCAATATTAAATTTCGACTCGAAATCATTATAATTATTCGCTAAATCACTGTAAATTTTATATGCTTTTTCTATATTCTTTTCTATTCCATCTCCATTTTCATATTTATGGGCTAATTCTTTCATTGCATTTTCATTTCCAATACTAACTTGTTTCATCAGTTCATTTATATCATTATTTTGCACAGAATTTCTAGCATACTTATTTAATCCTTCCTCAACTAATTGTATCACACTTTTTAAAGGTTTATCGCTATTAATAATATCTACATTACTTGTAAAGACTTGTAAGTCACAATTACTATTAAGTTTATTTATATTGTTTAAAATTATATTTTTTATAGTGTTTATATCTTTAATTTGTTCTAATAAATTATTAATACTTATTCTGTTTCCATTAGTTAAGTTAGAAAGTATAAGTAATCCCAAAAAACTTCTTGCTGAATCTGACCAAAATCTATCTTGCCTATATTCATCAATAATCTCAATTACAAACTTTGTTATTCCGTTTATTAACTTATTTGTTATACCATTATTATTAAATTCTTGGTTAATGCTTTCTTCATAATTAAAGTCACTATTACTATTTTTATTACTATCATTTTGAATGATATCTTCATTTTTTATGAATGCTACAAAGTTATTATAAAAATCCTGCCAGTTGTTAGGACAATATTCTATTCCCGCATATCTTTTCGTTCCATTATTAGCTGTTTTTATTAAAATAGACCATTTTGCTTCTGGACTAATACTTCTTACAAAAAAATTATCATTCCATTCATTTGAAATTGATACTAGATAATTTACAAATTTATAAAATCTATCTTTATTCATATTATCTTTTCCAACTAGTTTTGTCCCATCTGTAAAATGCTTAATTTCGTTTTCATTTATTCTAAATTTATCATTACCTATAACTATTACTAATTCACTAACATCTTGTGAAAAATATATTATTTTATCATTCTTTTCCATATAATCTCCTACTACTTATTTTTTCTACTAAAAATATCTCTGATTTTATCTAATATTCTTTTAAAAATAGATTCTTTATATTCAACCATTGTTACTGTATTACTAATATTTTCATTATTAGAGATAGCTTGTTTTCTGTTTTTAAAAATATTATCTGGATTATATTTTTCGTACTTTTCTTTTTCTAATTGCTCCATATCATATTTTTCTTTAGCTTCTATTCTTTCCTTTTGATAATCTGTTGCCCAATATTTCTTAAATATATTAGCAATAATAGCTTTTGCTTCATCTGATAAATTTTGTTCTTCTAAAGTTTTACTTGTATCAATCTTAAAATCATAATCTTTTTTCATATTAGTTTTCCATAACAAAATTCTATATTTAGGAATCTTATTTACATCTTCTCTTTTAGTATACTTCAATACTTCTATAACTTCTTTATATGCACAAGCATAATTTTCTGCAACCATACAATTTCCTCCTTAGTTTATTTTAAAAAACTCCTTCTAACTCTTGTACCATTTCTTCAAGTTTCTTTTGCATTTCTGCATCTTCACGATCTACTTCATCTGAAATTTCTTGAAATTCCAATTCACTAACAGGCTCCATAAATTGTTCTTGTTCTTGAACAGCTTGTTTTGCTTGAATTGGTGTTCCTATTGTATATTTTCCTAAATCATTTTTATTCCATAAAGCTTCTAATTCTTCATCACTCATCTCGCTTTCTGCAAGAGCTTTAGCCATTCCATCTGATGGTTGACTAATTGCTGACAATATTGCTCTGTCATCATCATCTATAGCTTGCATCTCTGCTAATTTTTCATCTGCTCCTATTATTTCTAAATCATCCAATAAATAAGAATAACTATCTTTATCATATTGTATCTCTTTTGCACCATCTTTTTCTACATTTGCATCCAATGGCTTTACACTTTCTAACTTACTTCTCATTTGATTCACCTCAATTTCATTTTAACATTTCGGCACATTATTTGCAATAATTTTTGATTTTATTTGTAGCATTTTTTGATATTTATAATAAATTTATATATTATTTATGGAATGTGCCAAAATTGACACATTCCATATTACTTTTTTTTCAAACTTTTCTTATTTTCTTTTTCTAATTGTTTTAAACTCTTTTTGGGTGTAGGTAAATCTTCTGGCATTGTTCCACCATTCTTTGCAATTACTTCTCTAATATTTTTCCCAATATTATAATGAGTTTTATTAGCCTCTTTTTCACTACTAACCTTGTCTTTCTTTAATTTTGATTCCGTCTGTGTAATACGAAATAAATTAGCTGCAAGTTCTTCACTTCCCATATTATCTAAAATATCTTCTCTATATCTTAATCCTTTTCTTTTAGCAATGTCATCAGCCGTTTCACCATTATACAAGCCTTTATAACCATAATTATGAAATCTATCAAAATTTTTAACTCCTGCATTTTTAGCTGTTTGATTAAGCAAATAATTTCCTTTTTTTGTTAAATTTCTTTGATAAAATCTTCTTTCATCTTCAGTTAGTAAACTATATTCTTTTTCTGTGATTTCTTGTTTTCGAGTTTGAATAGCAAAATAAGTCTGTGCAAGGGCAATAACTTTTTTTCTACTATCTCCATTTTGAGCTATTAAATAACAAGCATAACGAGTCAATTTATAGTCTTTAATCTCAACTTCTGCATTATTAGCTCGTTTTGACAACTTGCCGACGTTGGCAAAATGTTCAAATG
>CANRKZ010000031.1 GCA_947631335.1 uncultured Clostridia bacterium | reverse complement strand
TTTTTAACAATAATATCGCCATTAGTTGCAATTACATATCCAATAGATAAGATGAATGATGGACAAGCACAGGCTTTTAATATGTGGTTGAAAGAATATATATTTAATTTACTAATACAACCAATTCACTTATTAATTTATACAGTTTTGATTAGTTCTGCAATGCAGTTTGCAGCTAAAAATATTTTCTATGTGGTTGTAGCATTAGGATTTATGGTACCGGCAGAAACTCTATTACGTAAATTCTTTGGATTCGATAGAGCTAAAACACCTGGTGGATTTGGAGGCCCAGCAGCTAGTGCTGCTATAATGGCTGGATTGAACAAATTAATAGAGAAAACACCTAAAGAGGTGAGAAATTTACAAGCAGAGAAAGAACTGGAAGAGGAAGAAAAAAATGCAAAAATAAATACATATAGTGATGGCAGGGATCCTTTTGCTGAGATTAGTGGAAATGGAATTGATTTAATAAATGTTAATTTAAATAGAAATGATTCAGAAAGTCCAATACCAAGTCAAATGAATGAATCAACAGAAAGACAATCAGAAGATATATATTTAAACAATAATGGAAGAAATTGGCTACAAAATAATCTACAAGGTGGAGATAACTTTCAACAAAATATATTAGATTTTGAAGGAAATAAAGATAAAAAAGCTCTAAGTAAAGAAGCAAGAAAAATACTATATAAAAATAAAAAAAGAAGAGCTTTAAGTAGAGGTTTAGCAGCGTATAGAAATGGAATGGTCAAAAGATATACATTAAATAAGAGTCAAAAAGGAGGATTGCTTAAACGTGGAATAAGAATGGCTGCGGGTGTTACATCAGCTGCAACTCTTGCAACAGCAGGCGGAATTGTAGGTATAGCATCAGGAGATCCTAAAAAAGTTGTAGAAGCTATTGCAGCAGGAACTGTAGGAGGATATGCACTAGGAAAAGCGGGAGTTGATACTGTCGATTATAAGCTTAAAGAATATTTAAAAGATCCTATAAAAGAAACCCAAATAGGGTATTACGGTGAAAAAGAATACGAAAAACGTGAGCATGATAAATGGAAAGAAAAAGAGTTTGAAAAAAATGCTTTAAATTTGAATAGAATTCAGGAAACATTTAAAGTAAATAAAGATGAAGCAAGGGAGATTGCAAAAGAGATTGCTAAGTATACAGATACGGAAGGGATAGATACTTTTGAAGAAGCAGTTGCAGTAAAACAATTACAGAGTGATCCTGGATTAAAACTTTCAGAAAAGGAAGCAATTGCAGTAGGAAGTTTGTCAAAGTTGACATTAGGAGGTAAATCATTAAGAAAAATGAAACCGAAAGATAGAAAAGAATACACTCTAGATATACAGGAAAAACTTGAATTAAAAGGAGTTAAAAGAGAAAGAAGCAGGAAGGTAATAGAAGGTCTTGAAAAATTTGGAAATTATAAATCAAAATTAAATTATAAAGGAAATGGCATTAGCTCTACAAAAGAAAATGATAATGAATCATAGAAAACATTAGTAGAAGTAAGGAGGATTATATAATGAAAATATTATTTCAGAAAAAAAGAATATGGAAAAAAATTGCAATAATATTATTACTTTTACTATTGTTTCAGATAATAATAGTAAATCCTGTACATGCAGAAGCAGGTTCATTATTAGAACCAGTGACTTCTTTATTTGCAAATCTTGGAGATGGTATAATGGAAATTATGCAAAAAACCTTTTTGGGTGTAGAATCTTCAGGTGCTTGGATAGAAAATAATGGCAATGTATGGGCAAAAATACTTACAATAGCTATTGCAATAGCTGTGGCTGTTACTATTATAGCCGCGACTATAATAACTGCTGGTGCAGCAGGAATTACTTTAACACTAATAGCATCAACAGCTGGTGCTATTGCAAAAGTAGCAGGAGTTGGTGCTATTGCTTATTTTGCAGTTTCAACACTTAATTTGGGGGGGACAGGATTTTATTTACCGGAATATGAATTAACTTTGCAAGCGATATTAGAAGGAAAAGTTGCAGCTTTTGATGTTAACTTTTTTAATCCTAGTAAAGAATTAAGAAAAGATGATAATAAGACGCCAGCATCCATTGCAAACGAATTACAACCTACAATTTCTAGTTGGTATAAAACATTAAGGAATATCGCTTTAGTAGGATTACTTTCTGTTTTAGTATATATAGGAATAAGGATAATTTTATCTTCGGCAGCTAATGATAAAGCAAAATACAAGCAGATGTTAGGAGATTGGGTAATTGCGCTATGCTTGGTGTTTATGATGCACTATATAATGTCTTTTGCAGTTACTATAAATTCAAAAATAGTAGATGCAATATCAAGCATTGTAGTAAAAGGTTATGGATCAACGGAAGACTTTGTCGATGGTAGACAGAAAGAAGTTGTAGCTACAGGTGCAATTAAACAAGATGAGACAAAGGAAGAACTAAAAGGTATGGGTGTGCAGGTATTTACCATTGAAGGAGAGGATGCACAAGAAGCATATAAAACATTGGTGTATGATGATGACGAAGATCATCAAGATAAAGATAGAGGGAAAAACAGTCCTTTTTTCAAGTGGTTTGAATTTGAGGATGGAGCTGATATTTCTGGAGACTATCCAGAGTCATCCAATGTAAAAAGACTATATTGGTTTACAAATGACTTTATGGCACAAGCTAGATTATTAGGACAAGACATTGGAGAAGATGAAACACAAACTTTAGTTGCAAGATCAGGATATAATATTGTATATGTTGTGTTAGTAATTTATACAATAATATTTTGTTTTACGTATTTAAAAAGGGTTATATATATGGCTTTTTTAACATTAATATCACCTTTAGTTGCAATAACATATCCAATAGACAAAGCAGGAGATGGAAAAGCACAAGCTTTTAATATGTGGTTAAAAGAATATATATTTAATTTATTATTACAACCAATTCATTTAATATTGTATATGATTTTAATTGGTATAGCGATGAAACTGGCAGCAACAAACATTTTTTATACAGTGGTTGCAATAGGATTCTTAGTTCCGGCAGAAAAAATGTTACGAAGATTCTTTGGATTTGAAAAAGCTCAAACTCCAGGAATGTTTGGGGGACCAGCAGCAACAGCTTTAATGACAACAGGAATGAATAAATTATTACATAGAAGACCTAAAAATAGAGAGCGAGAAAGGGACGATTCAGAAAAAGAAAATACAAAAATAAACACATATAATAATGGGAAAGATCCTCTAGAAGGATTAAATGGAGGAACTAATGGAGCCCAAGAGGAAGTATCAAATTCATATGATAGTCAAAAATCAAATAGGCAATTTAATAATCCAGATACTAGTCAAAATGCAGATGATGGTCTAGGTGCAAATTTTGTACCTATTAATTTAAATAATACATCAACAAGAAATAATAGTATGAAAAATGATTCAAATAACAGTAATTCAAATAATACTAACGACAAAAAACCTAGTAAGAGAAGGAAAATTAGTAGAGCAATACATAGAGGAGCAGCTAATTACAAGGCAGGAATAGAGAAAAGATATAAGAGAAATAAAAAATTAAAAGGATCTTGGGCAAGAAGAGCATTAAAGACTACAACTGGATTAGCTGGAGGAGCAACTTTAGCGACTGCTGCAGGATTAATAGGAATAGCATCAGGAGATCCAAGTAAGGTTGCTCAGTATATGGCAGCAGGTGCAGTTGGAGGATATCATATGGGAAAAGCTGGGATAGATAAAACAGCTGAAAAGTTAAAAGAACAATATAAAGAACCGTTAAAAGAAGCAAAGATAGGATATTATGGGGAAAGTGAATATGAGAAAAGAGAACATGAAAAATTCAAGAAAATGGAATTTGAAAAAAATGCTGAAAATATTGCAAAAGTTCAAGATGCATTTGATGTAAGTTGGAAAGAGGCAAAAGAAATTTCTAAACAAATGTCAATGCATACAGAAACTAAAGGAGTTAATTCATTTAAAGATGCATTAGCAGTAGAAAAGATGATAAGAAATGATAATATGACAGTTGAAGATGCTCGTATGAGTGCTAGCTATTCTGATACAGTATTAGATAGACAAAATTTAGAAAAAATGAAACGTAGTGATAGATTGGAATATCAGCAAGATTTAATAGACAGATTAGTAAATAGTGGGGTAGATAGGAAAAAAGCAATTGAGACATGGAAAAAAGTATATTCAGGATCTGGAAAATATTCTAAATATACAAAATAAAAAAATAGGAGGATACAATTATGCATAATATAATGAGATATATTAGACAAAATAGAAAAAAAATAATAAGGATTGCATTAATTGTACTCTCCTTAATTGGTTTATTGGAATTATTAAATTATTTTGCTAAAAGTAATACAAAACAAGATAATGTTAAAGAAAATAGTGATATATATAATCTAACAAATGGGACGATTATATCAGAAAAATCTGCTGTTTCAGGGGGATCTGTATCACAAGACGAATTGAATGATGTTAGTAATTTAATAAAACAATTTATTGAAAATTGTAATAAGGGAAACATTGAAGATGCTTATAATATGCTTTCGGATAATTGCAAAAATCAATTGTATCCTAATATTGAAAAATTTAAAGTAAATTACTATGAAGGTTTGTTTGAAAATAATACAAGAACATATAGTATAGAAAATTGGTTTAAGAATACTTATGTAGTTAAATATACTGGAGATATATTGGCCACTGGAAAAAGTTCAGATGATTTTACTTATCAAGATTATATTACAATAGAAGAGCAAAATGGAGAAAATAAATTGAATATCAGCAAATATATAGGAAAAGAATCTCTAAACAAGAAAAAGAAAACAAATAATATTGAGATGACAGCATTATATAGGGAAAAATATATGGATTATGAGATATATACGATAGAAATTACAAATAATACTAATGGAGAAATTTTGCTAGATTCTTTAAAAAATACGGATACTATATATTTGAAAGATAATAATAATGTAAAGCATGTAGCATATAGTAATGAAATTATAAAAGAAAATTTAAGAGTTTATAAAAATGAAACCAAAGTCATAGAAATTAAATTTGACAATCCATATATTTTGGAAAGAAAAATAGAAGAATTATGTTTTTCAAGAGTTTTTCTTGATTTTAGAAGTAATAATTTTGCTGAAGCAGAAACAATTAGATTTAATCTTAAATTCTAAAAAATTAGGAGGAATTATATATGGCAAAAAATGAGGAAGTAGAAACTGCAGTAACAAAAAGACAAGTAGTAGGATTAATAAAAAAGACAATTAAAATTATTCTAATTCCAATAGTGATAATAGCTATAATTTTGATTTTTTTAACAATGTTTTTGTTTACAATTTTTAAAGAAGATACATCAGATCAAACATATAAAGATAACAAGGATTATTATGATAATGTAATAGACAACATTGATTGGGGAGAGGATTAATCTTTCATTGAGATAGAAATAGGAAAGAATTAGGTTTGTGCCAAAGATAACTTGAGAAAAGAACAAGGTTTGAGTAACATTAAGATAGTATATGAGAAGTTAGACAGAGAATATAGAAAATAGAAGTAATTATAATAAATTTTAAAATTATTTAGAGGGAAACAATATAAGAAATTGTAGAAAATGTAAAATATTTGGAAAACTATAAGATGACTATAAAGTATATGTATAGATTTAAAATGGTTATAATTATTTTTATTTCAAAGTAACAAACAGGTGGTTATAAAGTGCTTTTAGACATGGATATGGTTGAAATATAACAAATTAAGAAATGATATATAGAAGAACAGGAGGCAGATTGAATGGAAGATTACAGGAAGTTAAAAAAAGAAAGTAAAGAAGTACTAAAAAAAATAATAGCATCCACAATTGTATTAACTAATTTGTTTTGGAGCATTCCAATTGCAAGTTTTGCCTTGGATGAAGAAGATACAAGTGATAAAACTGTAGAAGCAATTGTGCCTGCTACAGCAAATGCTTTAATATCAAAGTATATATCAATGAATACTTCCTCAAATGCTTCAAAGGATAGTTCTTCAAAAGAAGTAGTAGATACAAATACATATTCTGAATCAGGAGATGGATATTCATGTCTCACAGAAGTAAATGGACGTAAGTATAAAAATTATGGACAGGGTAGAGGAACCTATAGAACTCAAAAATATTGGGATGGAAACATAGGTTCTGATGGTTGTGGACCTACATCAGTAGCGATAATAGCAAGTGGATATGGTATTAATAAAAATCCTGGAGATATGGCTAAAATAATAACAGATAAATATGGGGATTATACAAGTCCAAGGATATTAGGAAAATTATTAGATTATATTAATATAAAGAACACAGTTTGTTATGGTGATTCAGACGAAACAAAAATAGAAAAAATTAGAAACAATTTGAAGAAGGGTAATCCTGTTGCGGTTGTAGTTAATGCTGGACCAGATTCTAAATATTGTCCGGGTGAACATTGGATGGTTATATTAGCAATTGATGATAAAGATAATATAACCATATCGAATCCAAACGAAACAAAAGGTGCTAAAAGGGCTACAGATCTTGCTGCTGGAGAGTGGGGAGATGCAGAACCTACAACAGCAAATTTAGAAGAATTTGTTAAAAATTATGCTACTGGGAAAGATTATATTTTAATTACACAAGATTCGAAATCTCCTAAATCCACTACATCAAATAACACAAATACTAAAAATAATACATCAAGTAGTAAAACTTCTAGTACATCAAATGGAACAAGTAAAGCTAAAACTGAAAAGGTTAATATAAGTAATGGAGGTTATGAAGCTATTTTTACAAGTGGTACTACAGGAAGACAATTTAAGGAATTTAAACAAAATTCTAGCCAATATAATTATCCAAGTATAGGTTATAATTGTGATTGGGGAGAAGAATGTAGTACAGTATCTACATTAATTATAGGAAGTGGATATAAAAATTTAAAATTTCAAGATGCTGCAGACGAGTTAAATAAAAACTCAGGAAGTACAAATTTTTCTGTATTTTTGAAAGATTTTACAGGACAAGATTCGCCATGTTCATCTATTTCATCTGTAAATGATTTAGCTAATGCACTTTCAAATGGAAGTGTTGCTATAATACATGATTATGGATATAGTGATCTGGGACATTATGTATCTATTTTAGATATAAGTTCAGATAAATCAAAGGTTTATATATCTAATCCGGATGTGTGGACCGGTAAAGACGGTCTTAAGGAAGGTTGGAATGATATTAATTTTGTTTATAATGTTATGGAGAAAAATGAAGTTTATTTTGTAACAAATGATGGATCTACAGTTGACTATAGTGGAGATGGAGCTTCTACATCATCTGATTCAACATCATCTTCGACAGTGACAGTATCTAACCATATAACAAGAAACAATAGAGGTGGATACAAAATAGATATCAATTTAGATAATGTAGTAGACAAGTTGATCGAAAGTATAGAAAAAAATACTAAATTCAGATTTCAAAAGTATATAAGTAGTAAGAATCAAAAAGAATATTTGTCTAATTTTATAAAGGCAGCGATAGTAACACAATATCCAGATTTAAGAACAGCAAGTGAAATAGCTAATGATAAAGAAGAAATACCAGCTGGAGAAATTCAAGGATGTATAAAAATAAAAAGATACATCGATGAAGAAACAAATACAAGTTTTGTGAAAACTAGTTTAACAAATCCAGTTGATTCCCAGGATAATGGAATGTATTTATCATATATGATATATGATGATTTTAATAAGTTAATAGCTAATAATGATATATCAGCAATGAAATATTTTACGATAGATTCTAGTAATAATATTGTTGTTGCTGGATGGGAAACGATGGATGTTATGGTTGATGGACCAAATCAAACAAATACTTCCGAAGTTGGAAAATGTGATACAAGTTTATATGATGTCAGTTATACACCTAAAAATGAAAGTTATAAAAAGCTTACTACAGAATCTATAAATTATTTAAATCAGGTATCTAACTATATAGTACCATTTAATTTATTATGGACGTTACTTGTATATAGTAATGACGAAGATTTTGCAAATGAAGTTGCAAATTTAGTAGTAAATTCTGATATAGTGTTAGGATGCTATGATGCGACTCAAACAGTGGTAAATACATATACGAATACATTTAATAAAGAAGGTGTTGCAGAACTTAATACATATAAAAATTCTTCTCCAGAAGAAGGAGGCTCTGTTGATACAAGAAAGGTATCAGTAGTATATAAATTTGAAGTAACAGAAACGAATACATTAAAAACAGATACTCCAAACTTAAAATTAAAGCATGCAGATTTATGGACGGCTGTTTATGATATTGATTATAAAGTATCATATAATACAACTAAAACTAACAACAAAGATAATCCAACAACTAGTGAAGATGAAAATGTTTCAGAAAATCTTTATAAATATAAAGGTGATACTAAACAAGATGATTCAATTCAAGATAAAAATTTATCTGCAAAAGTAGATGAAGAAGTAAAAGCTATGTCTGATGAAGTTTTAAAAGAAATGCAGAAACAAGTGGATAATAATAATAATAAGTATTCCTATAGGTACGAAATAATAAAGAATCTTATAGATGAAAGATATTCTAAAAGAAAAGATCAGATTAGCATCTATGAATTTTTCAAAATTAAGGAAGTGGAGAATGTCCTTATTAATTTAATCTTAAATCAAAATTCGGATGAGTATATTTTTAATTATGCTTTTAGTGAAACAAATGATGTAATGATTTCATATGCTAAAAAAATTAATGATAATTATTCTACAAATCTTGTAAAAACAGCAGCTATAGAAGCAAGAGAAATAGTATCTCAAAATGACGAAAATTCGGATTTATATAATAAATTGACAAAGAATAAAAAAGAAATGGAAAAAAATGAAACCGTATCAGGTGTTTCTTCAACTATAGTAAATTATAGTAGAAATACTACAAACAAACAGGAAATTGTTGAAACGGAAAAAACTTCATCTTCAGTAGACGAAAAAGTTACGTCAAAAAGTAAAGTAAGAATAAAACAAAATGTTAAATCTGATGAAGATAGTTTTGTTAAATTATTATATAATAATGAAGAGGCAAATACTAATTTATATGTTATGTCTTATTGGTTCTTTGATTCCATAGAGTCAACAGCTAAAACCGCAGATTTTGGAGATTTATTAAGGTTTTTATTTCAGAAAGTATATAATAGAAAATATGGTGCTAGTGAAAATATGAAAGATTACAAGAATTTATTTGATCCGGAAAAAGTACTTAATTTAAAGAAAAAAACAACTGTGAAATTAACAGGAGGAAGTGTTGAAGAACAAGTGTGGAATTATTTACGAGGTTTAGGATTTTCGGAAGAATCTACAGCAGGAATTATGGGGAATTTTTGTCAAGAATCAAGTATGGATCCATCAAATGATGGTGGTGCTGCAGCTGGAATTTGTATGTTTGAAAAGGCTACAGGCTGTTTTTCAGAATATCAAGCATATGCAAATTCAAAAGGAAAACAATGGACGGATTTGCAAACTCAGTTAGACTATATGATGAAATTATTGCCGAGCACATTTAATACATATACAGGACGAGAGCCATATTATTATGACACAGGAGAATGGTGTTGGTGGCCTGAAGAGATGACATTAGATGAATTTAAAACTATTTCGGATGTAAATAAGGCAACAGAGATATATGAAAGAGTATATGAAAGAGCAAGTTTACCGATGATGGAACAAAGGAAGAGTTATGCACAGAATTATTATAGTTTATATCATGGAAAGTAATATATTATAAATAAAGGAATGTGAAATGATGAAAAATAAAATAATTATATTAATAAGCTCAATTATTCTAATTATATTATTTTTGTTAGGAGCAATTATTTATATAAAAACAAATGAAAATAATGACATAACACAGGATAAGGAAGAAGATAATTTAATAGAAGAATCTGTTGAAGGCGTTGTAAAGACGATAGATAGTAACTCTCAATTATTAACAGTAAAAAGCTGTATACAATCATTTATAGATCAAATTAATTTGAATAATGTAATATATTATACAGATGGTAATAAAATTAATGAATCTATAATAGCTAAACATACGTATAATTTGCTAAGTAAAGAATATATCAATAAAAATTCAATTAAGGAAGAAACGGCGTTAAATTATGTTAATAAAATAGAGGAACAATTAACGTTTGTTCCTTTAAAAATAAATGTTTTAAAATGTTCAAATTGTACTAAATATTCGATATATGGTTTTGCATATAATCAGAAAAATGAAAACAAAGGTGATATGTATTTTATATTAAATGTAGATAATTTAAAAGCAACTTATTCAATAGAACCAGTTTTTAATGTTAAAAATATCAGTGATATTGAATTAAATTCAGAAGAATTGACGATAGAAAAAAATAGATACAATATGTATGAAGAAAAGGAAGCTACAGAAGAAGATATATGTGAACAATACATGATTATGTATAAAGAATTAATGCTCTCAAATTCAAACGAAGCATATAAATATTTGGATAGTGAATATCGAAATCTTAAATATAGTTCAATTGAGGAGTTTCAAAATTTTATTGTTGATAATAAAGTTGATATAAATAATTTAGTAATGAAAGCATATTCAATTGACAAAAATAAATATATATGTGAAGATGATAAAAATAATATATATATATTTAATGTAAATAATGTTCTTGATTATACAGTTATTTTAGATACTTATACTGTAGACTTACCAGAATTTACAGAAAAATACAATAAATTGGACGATCAAGGAAAAGTCGCATTAAATATTAATAAGATATTTAATGCAATAAATGAAAAAGATTATAGTTATGTATATAGTAAGTTGGCAGACTCATTTAAGAATAATTATTTTAATAGCAAAAATGATTTAAAGGAGTATTTACAAAATAATATATTTAATAAAAATGAAGTGTCTTATAAAGAATTTAAAAATCAAGGAAATAATTTATATACTTATAAATTATTGCTTACAACAAATGAGTCAGATAATGGAAAAGAAAATCTAAAGAAAATATCTATGAACATTGTTATGCAATTAAAAGAAGGAACAGATTTTGTAATGTCATTTAGTATAGAGGAATAAAAAGGTTGCAATTTTGCAACCTTTTTTATATAATTGTAAAAAAAGAAAAGGAGATAATCTATGATAAAGATAGAAAACCTTTCAAAATCATATAAAAAAGGGAAAAAAGTTATAGATAATTTGAATTTAGAAATAAGAGATGGTGAAATATTTGGCTTTTTAGGACCAAATGGAGCTGGAAAAACTACTACAATAAAAATGATAACAGGAATTCTAGGAATAGATGACGGAGATATTTTAATAGATGGAAAAAGTATAATAACTAATTCAATTGAAGCTAAAAAAAATTTTGGATTTGTTCCAGACAATCCAGATATATTTTTAAAGTTAAAAGGAATAGAATATTTAAATTTTATAGCTGATATTTATGAGATATCAAAAGAAGATAGAATAAAAAAGATAGAGGAATTATCTGAGAAGTTTGGTATGCAAACAGTTTTAAACAATAAAATTCAAAGTTATTCTCATGGAATGAAGCAAAAAATTATTATAATAGGTGTACTTATGCATAATCCTAAGAATTTAATTTTAGATGAGCCAATGACAGGACTTGATCCAAAATCATCATTTGATTTAAAACAGATGATGAAAGAACATGCAAAGAGAAATAATACAGTGTTTTTTTCAACTCACATATTAGAAGTAGCAGAAAAGTTGTGTGATAGAGTTGGAATTATAAATAAAGGTAAATTAGTATTTGTAGGAACTTATGAAGATATGAAAAAAGAATTTAAGAAAAATATTTCTCTGGAAGAATTATTTATGGAGATAACGGAAGAATGATAAATTTTAAAAAAGTAAAAGATTTAACAATTATATTTTTGAGAGATTCATATCAGAATATGGACATAATTGATATGGAAAAACATAAATTAAATAAAAAATCAGTTTACACATGGTTGAGTATTATATTATGTTTAACATTAGCAATTCTTAGTTATAAGATTATAAAATTTTTAGTATCACATGGGCAAGAGGAAATTTTTTTAAATATTTATTTTTTGATTTTAGCAATAGTAATGCTTTTTCAAACAGTTTTAGTATGTACGAATATATTTTATTTTTCTAAAGATTTAGAATTGGTATTACATTTTCCGATAAAATCTACAGAATTGTTAATTGCAAAATTTTGTACACTATTATATAAATTATATATTTCTGAATGTTTATTTGCTGTAATTCCAATTTCAACGTATGGATTGTTAACAAATACATCTGTTTTGTTTTACTTTTATGAATTACTAATAATTCTAATTTTTCCAATATTTTTTGCTTTAATAGTAAGTATAGTTATGATGTTTATTATGAAAATATCTAGATTTATAAAGAATAAAGATTTGTTTCAAGTAATTATAACCTTATTATTAATGATAGTAATTTTAACAATGGAATATAAAATATTGGGGGGGATATTTGTAAATAATCAACAGGTTGAATCTGTAACGGAAGAACAGTTAATGGAAAAAATACAAGAATTTAATGTAAGAATACAAGAGTCTAATAAATATTTTTTAGTAATAAATCCATCCATTCACATTTTGAATCAGATAAACATATATGGCATTTTTAAAATTATAAAAATACTAATCATTAATATTTTGATGTTTGGTTTATTTATTTTAATTGGAAAATTAACATATCTAAAAGATATTTTAAAAAATAGCAGTTATTTAATTAGTAGTAAAAATAAAAAAACAAATCTAGAAAAAAAATGTAAAAAAAGAATTAGAGGAAAAGCATATATTATTAAAGAATTTAAAAGTTTGTTTAGGAATCCAATGTTTTTTATGCAATGTGTGTATCCTGTTTTTGTATGGTTGATTACGTTAATAATAATGAGTATTATCATTGTACCAAAAGCACAAATAGTATTTGCAAATGAAGAATTTAGAAGTTCTTTAGGAAATATATCTTTTAATATAACTGTTGTATATTTTATTTTGGGTATTTTGCAATTATTATTTACTATGTCACCTGCATCTTTAACAGCTATATCTAGAGAAGGGAAAAAGGCAATATTTATTAAATATATACCAATGTCATTTTTTAGACAATTTGTATATAAAGGAATTCCACAAATATTTATTAATATGTTATCTATAATTGTTGTATTTTCAATAATATATATTTCAATTCCTTCAATAGGTATTAAATATATATTAATGATGTTTCTATTAGCAATATTATTAAACATATTAAATAGCTATACCATGTTAATAATAGATTTGAAAAGACCTAAATTAGAATGGGATACAGAATATGCAGTTTTAAAACAGAATAATAATAAAATGTTCCAATATTCTTTTACTATTTTTATAATTATTTTATTTATGTATTTAAATAAAATATTAAAAGACATAGATTTAAATATATCCTTATATATAACTGGTATAATATTTTTATTCTTTATATTTTTTATAAATGTTTTTGTAAAAATAAAGCAAGATAAAATATTTAATAAAATTACATAAAAATGAAAACCGAAAGTATAGAACTTTCGGTTTTATTATAAATGAATGTTAAAATTATTGAGAAAGTTATCAAATAAAATATTTTCTTGAAATATATTTCTAATAAAGGGAATTTGCCACAATAAAAATAAAATAAGAATAGTTAAGATGATTGAAATAAAGTTTTTTAATCCATTACTAATTCTATTTTTAAAAGTATTTCTATCATTTTTTATATTTTGATTAGTATTACTATAGTAATAATGTATTGGTTCTGAAGTCTGCTCATGAATGGTGTTAGAAGTTTGATCTGATATATAGGAAGAGTTATGATTTAAATCATAAGTATTATGTATTAGTTTATTTTCTAGTTCCTGAATAATGTCTTTTAATTTCTGATTTTCCATATAAATAGAATCATAAGCTTCTTTTGATATTGTATTTTCTTCTATCATAGA
>CANRKZ010000030.1 GCA_947631335.1 uncultured Clostridia bacterium | reverse complement strand
ATTATATTGGGCTGTAGCCAAGCGGTAAGGCACCAGACTTTGACTCTGGCATGCGCTAGTTCGAATCTAGCCAGCCCAGCCAATGGTGAGTCTGTTCGAACTTTTGAAAGTTTGGATAGATGATACAAAAATCAATCAGAAATGGTTGATTTTTTTTGTTACAAAAAAATCATCCTAAAAAAGGAAACCTATTATATAATTTAACAGAGAGTATGCTAAAAACAAAAAAATTTAAGTTTTTATTGACATTAAAGACTAACTTTTACTATAATAAAAGTATGAAATTCTAATTTTTTACTATCAAACAGTTAGGAGAGTACATTATAAAGTTATTAACATTAAAAAATAAAACAAAAAAGAAAGGAGAAATAAAAATGGTAAAAACAATGAGAAAACATCCTATATTAGTAGCAATTATTGGATTTGTAATAGGATATTGTGGAATTAAATTCCTTCCATATAGCAACGATGACTATACTGGAATATTAGCACGTTTCGGTTTGAGTGTCGTTTTAATAGGAATTATGCTTTTAATGGGAGCAAAGGACTCTTTAAAAATATTTAAGAAAGGATTTGGATTTTCTTTACGTACAGGTTTATATTTCTTGATTATTGCAATAATCACAGCAGTAGGTGCAATAATAGCTGGAATTAGCCAAAATCATGGTATACCAGATAATTTAGTAATGTTGGAACTCTCTAATTTCATATTATGTCTTACAGTAGGTGCTTTCGAGGAAAGTATGTTCAGAGGTGTAATGCTACAAGGAATATTAAAGAAGACAGGAAAAACATATAAAGGATTATGGATAGCTGTAATAGTTTCATCACTTCTTTTTGGAGCTATTCATGTTGATAGTTACATTTTTGGAGGCAGTTATGATTTAGCAGGTAGTATACAAACAATAGGAAAGATTTTGCAATCTGGAATTTTTGGAGTTCTTTTATCTGCTATATATTTAAAAACCAAAAACTTCTGGGGAATTGCTTTTGTGCATGCACTAAATGACTTTTGTGCATTTCAGGGTAGTGTTTTCAAAGTTGAGAATGCTACAATCGGAGGAAGCTATGTTCATACTGGAGAAACTGGAGGCATGATGGTAATTGCTTATTGCGTTATGACTTTATTCTTCCTACCAGCCTTAATTAAAGCAATAAAAATGCTTAAGAAAACAAAACTTCCAGAGTATGGATTCTTTAAAGATGATAAAAAATAATTTATGTGAGAAGGTGTTTTAAAAAATGAAATATGAAATTACAGGAAAAACTGTACCAACAGTTGAAGTAACGTTAAACAATGGAGAAGGATTATATACCCAAAGTGGTGGAATGGCTTGGCAAACAGAAGGCATTACAATGTCAACAAATGCACGTGGTGGAGTAATAAAAAGTTTAGGAAGAATGTTTACAGGAGAGTCAATTTTCATGAGTTCATATACAGCAGATGTTGATAATGCAAAGGTAGCTTTTGCAGCAACAGTTCCAGGAGATATTATGCCAATAAATGTTTCAGAACTACCTGAAGGAATGATATTGCAAAAAAGAGCATTCTTATGTGCAGAAGAAAATGTTAATTTAAAAGTAGAATTTACAAAGAAATTTTCATCAGGATTATTTGGAGGAGAAGGATTTATTTTACAAAGAGCAACAGGAACAGGAATGTTATTTATAGAAGTAGATGGAGATCCAGTTGTTAAAGAATTAGCAGAAGGAGAAGTATTAAAAGTAGACACAGGCAACGTGGTAGCATTTGAGCCAAGTGTAAAATATGAAATTGAAACTGTAAAAGGAATGAAAAATATCTTTTTAGGAGGAGAAGGATTATTTTTAACAAGATTAACAGGACCTGGAAAAGTAATTATTCAGTCACAAAACTTTAGTGATTTTGCAGGAAGAATTGCATCACTCATACCAAAAGATAGTTAAAATTATATATGATGAGAAAGAATATGGAGAAAACGAAAAAAATAATAAGCATATTATTAGTGTTTTTACTATCAATAGGAGTATGTTGCAATTTTAAAGTATTTGCACAAGAATCTAATTTATCAGAGCAAGAAGAATATAATCAAAAAGTAATAGAAGAATTTGGTCTAAATGATAATCCAACAGAAAGCCCAATAGATACTCAAAATCAAGAAACTAATAAACAACATATATTAGATGATGAGCCTAAAACAGGGTTAGTATTTTAATAAATTATGATAAAAAATGAAAAGTGAGATAAGATGATTTTCTTATTGTTGTAGACAACAAGGTTCATGGGAACCCACCCACAATCTTTGATTGTGTTGGTGGGTAGGGTTCTTATTTTTAGAGAGTTGCTAGAAATAGTAACTCTTATTTAATTATATTAAGAAAATCCAAAAATTACTTGAAAGTTCATAAAAAACATGTTAAAGTATTAGTAGTTAGATTGATACTTGTATCAATCACCATGAGAGGCAAAAGTTGTAGATAACCTCAACAACGGAGCCAAGTGAAATAAGCAACTTTCAGTTTTTGAGAGTTGTTTATTTTTTTATGTCTAACAAATTCAAATTTTAGCTAAACAACTTTTAGACTAGAAGATAAAATATTGTTAGATAATGACTTATAGTTATTTTCCAAATGTGCATAAAAATTAGCAGAAGTAGAATATGTAGAATGACCAAGCCATTCTTGAATTGCTTTCATAGGAATACCTTTAGAAAGTAATAAACTTGCACAAGAATGTCTTAAATTGTGAAATCTAATATGCCTTAGCCCATTATTTTTTAGAATAATTTGAAAATGGTCTGTAATATATCTGGTCTAAAAAGTAGACCGGTAAAATCAACAAAAAATGCAAATAAAAGTAAAAAATTTTAAATCTTTATTTATTTTATAATAATTTTTATACTATACTGTGTTAAGAACACACATAGATAAAATATTTATAAAATTATTAATATCTATATTGACATTTAACGATATATAAAGCTAAAATATAAAGGGAATAGTATCTTTATAAAATATAATAATAAAACAAAAGAAGGAGAAAAAGAAATGCAAGAATTAAATCACAAAAAAATTATTAGCACAACTTATGGAAGAGTTACAAAAACAAAAGAAAAAGGTATTACATTAATTGCATTAGTAATCACAATAATAGTGCTTTTAATACTAGCGGGAGTAGTAATTGCGACATTACTAGGAGACAATGGAATAATAACAAAAGCAACAATAGCAAAGGAGAAAACAAATATAGGAGGAGAAAAAGATTTATTAGCATTAGCATATAATTCAGCAGTAGCAGAAAATTATGGTAATGGAGAAATAACTAAGGAACAGTTACAAAAAGAATTGGATAGCCAAGGTGCAAATGCGACAGTTACAAAAAATAGCCCTTTAAAAATAACATTTAATGATAGTGGAAATTCATATACAATAGATGAAAAAACAGGAGAAATAACAGGGCCAACAATACCTTATAATCCAGAGGAATTAACGATTGGAACAGATGTAAAGAATAACGATAAATATGGATGGAAAGTAAAAAAATATACAGTTCCATATAAAGATAACGCCGAAGAAGGTGTATGGAGATTATTTTATCAAGATAGTCAATATGCTTATTTAATAACAGATGAGTGTGTAGGAAGTTATAAACCAAGTACTTATTATGAAAAAGATTCAAGTAAATATGGCAATGGATCCTTGGTAAGTACAGAAGGACAAAAATTAAATCCATTGATAAACGAATTATTTGTTTTATCTAACACTAATACAAATATACAAGCAACGGCATGGCTCACGGATACGACAGAAGATGGACCATGGGCAAAATATAAAAATGATGATTGTGTATTTGCAATAGGAAGTCCAACCATTGAATTATTTGCAGCTTCATATAATAATCGTTCTAATAAAACCAGTAATTTAATAGAAACAACATTTTCATCTGGATATCTGGGATATGGAAACAACACAAGTAGTAATTGGTTGAATCCAGGCGAAAATCACGGAATTTACAGTAAAAGCCAAACTTCTAACTGGTGGCTGGCTTCTCCTAGCTCGGACAACCGCGGCTACTTCTGCTTGTATGTGCGCGGTGACTATCGGCTGTTTCCACGACTACTACGTGTACGGCGACATTGCGCTTGCGGTTCGCCCTTTGGTTTGCATTCCAACATCTATATTCGATAGTAAATATGCAGGTTCATTGGAAGATAAATAATGAAAATAGAATTAATAAGAATGTAGCGGGCAGGCTTATGGTCTACCCGCTACCAGATTTTCAAAAGCAATATCTTTATGAGCATAAGTTCCATCACATATTCCAGCTTTTGATATTATTCCTATTGCATTCGTTTTTTCAGTTCATTCTTTTACAATAATTTTATAATTATTTAGACATGCTTGACTTTTAATTATGGCAAATTCGCTATAATTAAAATTGGGATTACGAATTTCTTCCCAGATTCCTAAGAATTCAACAGTATTATTGATAATTTCTTAAAAATTCAACAAGTAATTTGAAAATTTCAAAAAACACTTGACTTTTAAAAGAAAAAAGTGATATATTAAGTCTCGTGAATAAAAAAGGAAACGACACATGTAGAGCAAATTGCTCGTAAATCTGATACGGTACAAGACAATCGCAATCAGAATACATGTGTCTTTTTGTGTAAAAAAGAAAGGAGAAAATTATGCCACAAACAAAATTTCAAAAACTAATATTTGCATTAATTACTGTTATTATAACAGTTCCCTGTTTTGTGTTTTATTGTTCATCTTATGAATCAGGAGGATTCAATGCAGAAGTTATTAAAAATTCTTTAATCTATATTCCAATAGAACTTATACTAGCATATTTATGTGCAGTTTTTATTGGAAGCCCTTTAGCTTTAAAATTTGCATTAAAAGCAGTTGACCCAAAAGAAAACAGTAAAATATTAGTACAAACAGCTATTGTAAGTGCAACAGCAGCTATCATGTGTCCACTAATGAGTTTTTTAGCAACCATACTCTATGATGGAATTATAGCAGTAGGAATAAATGGTGAACCTTTTAACAACTTTATAATAAACTTTATTCCATATTGGTTACAAAGAATTGTACTAAATTTCCCATTTGCGTTATTATCTCAGCTATTTTTTGTACAACCATTAACAAGAACAATTTTTAATGCTATATTCAAAAATGAAGAGGATGAAGTAGAAAATACAAATTCAGAAAAAGAATTAGTAGGAATAAATTAAAATATAAATTGCAGCTTTGTTTATTGAAACAATAGTAGGTTTTACATTAACAGGCAATAAAGTATTAAAAACCATATTATAGCTTTAGGTAAAGGTCGAGATTAACTAATAATTCGTGTACATTAAAGTAAGATTCGACTACTATATAATTAAAAGAGATTAGATGTAAAAATGAATTTATATCTAATTTTTTTGTTGTAAAATTATTTCTATTAGAATTTACTGACGTTGTTTTATCTAGAAAGTTATCGTTGATAATTGCTTATTTTTATGTTAGAATACTAACAAATTGTAATTTATTTATAAGAGTAAATAATAATGCTTGGTCAGTATCTATATACTTATTATAAAAAATATGATATAAATACATGCAGTAAAAAGTATAAATAAGGAAAATTAAGATAGGAGAAAAAGTAGATGAACAAAAGAATATATGACAATTTAAAAATAACTGATTTAAAAGATATGCTTGAAAAAACAGGAAAATTATATGGAGATAAAAAAGCATATACAATTAAAAAAGATGGAAGACATATAACTCTTACTCATACAGAAGTAAGACAAATGATAAATGCCTTAGGGACTTCTTTAATCAATATGGGATTAAAAGGTAAGAGAATTGCAGTAATCGGAGATAGTAGATATGAATGGGAAATAGCGTATTTATCAATTGTATGTGGCACAGGAATTGTTGTTCCACTTGATAAGTCTTTAACAGAGACTGAATTAGCAAATTTAATTGAAAAATCAGAAGTAGAAGCAATTTTTTGCTTGCAAAAACATGTAAAAATTTTAGAAAACTTCAAAAATAATGGCGTGGGAAAATTAAAACACTTGATTTCAATGGAGTTAGAAAACCATAAAGACGGTATTTATGCTCAAAAGGAATTAATGGAAGAAGGAAAAGAACTATTAAATCAAGGAGATACAAATTTTTTGAATGCTAAAATAGATCCGGAAGAAATGGATATAATGTTATTTACATCAGGAACAACATCAGAACCCAAAATAGTAGCATTATCCCATAAAAATTTATGCTCAAATTTAATGGATATCAGTTCTGTATTAAACGTAAATTCTGATGATGTATTTTTATCAGTATTACCAATCCACCATGTTTTTGAATGTACAGTAGGTTTTTTATTTGCGCTATACAAAGGAGCTATGACTGTATTTTGTGATGGATTAAGATATATTACAACAAATTTAAAAGAATACAATGTATCTGTAATGGCTTGTGTTCCGGCAATTTATGAAAGAATTTTAAAAAACATGAAAGATACTCTAAAAAAGCAAGGAAAACTTGATAAAATATTAGAAGATGAACAAAAATATAAAGACCTACCAATTGAACAAAGAAAAGAAAAATTTAAAGAAGTACAAAATATGTTAGGAGGAAATATAAAATTATTCATAAGTGGAGCTGCAGCACTTGAAAATTCAGTTGAAAGAGAATATAGATTATTAGGTTTCAACCTAGTACAAGGGTATGGACTAACAGAAACTTCACCAGTAGTAGCAGTAGGATCTAACAGATATCATAAAATTGGTTCTATTGGGAAATCAGTTCCTAGTGTGGAAGCAAAAGTAGTAGATGTAAATAGTGAAGGAATTGGAGAATTAGTTGTAAAAGGCCCTAGTATCATGCTTGGATATTATAATAATCCAGAAGCCACAGATGAAGTATTTGAAGATGGATGGTTTTATACAGGGGATTTAGCAAAAATAGATGAAGAAGGCTACATATTTATTTGTGGAAGAAAGAAAAGTGTTATTGTTTTAAAAAATGGCAAAAATATATTTCCAGAAGAAATAGAAAATTTGGTGAATCGAATCGAGGGAGTAAAGGAGTCTTTCATATTTGGAAAGCAAATAAGAAAGGATAAAGATGATATAAAAATAAATGTAAAAGTAGTCATTGACAAAGAAAGAATCAAAGATGTATATAAAGTTGAAACAGACGAAGAAATTTATAATGCAATTCACTTAAAGATAAAAGAAATAAATAGAATTATGCCACAATATAAAGCAATAAGAGGAATGATTATAACAGAAGAACCATTAATTAAAACAACTACCAATAAAATAAAAAGACAAGAAAATTTAAAAATTATGGAACAAGCTAATGATTAAAACGTTAATAAACACTACATTGTTTTTATTTGATAGGAAGGATAAAATAAAAAAGAAAGGATGATGAAGATGAAAAAAACTGAAGTTTATTTTACAAAAAACATTACTCCTGAGAGTGTCGTAAAAATGTTTCAATTATTAAAAAAGGACTTACCAGGGAAAGTAGCTGTTAAAGTCCATTCTGGAGAAGAAGGAAATCAAAACTATTTGCGTCCAGCATTTATGAAACCAATGGTAGAATATGTTAATGGGACAATTGTAGAATGTAATACGGTTTACGAAGGAGCAAGAGATACAACAGAAAAACACAAGAAATTAATGGAAAGCCACGAGTGGTCTAAATATTTTAATGTTGATATCTTAGATGAAGAAGAAGATATGGTATTTAAAATACCTAATGGTAAAGTGATTCAAAAAAATTATGTTGGAAAAAATCTAGAAAACTATGACTCTATGTTAGTACTTTCACACTTTAAAGGTCACCCAATGGGTGGATATGGTGGAGCTTTAAAGCAATTATCGATTGGTGTTGCTTCTAGTCAGGGAAAAAGATATATTCATTGTGTTGGAAAAGAAAATGGTTCCTATGAAGATATGTTTCAGGTAGATCAAGTCAAATTTTTAGAGGCTATGGCAGATGCTGCTTCATCTGTTGCTAAATATTTCAAAGGAAATATAGCGTATATTAATGTTATGTGCAACATGTCTGTTGATTGTGACTGTTGTAATGTAGCAGAAGATCCTTGTATGAAAGATATCGGTATCTTAGCTTCGCTAGATCCAATTGCTATTGATCAGGCATGCATTGATATGGTAAAAAATTCGGATGATCCAGGAAGAGACCATTTATTAGAAAGAATTAATTCAAAGCAAGGAACCCATACGATTGATGCAGCAGCTGAATTAGGATTTGGAACTAAGGAATATCAATTAATTGAAATAGAATGAGATTTAAGGATGAAAAGAGATTTAGGAGTATATCCTTATTTATTTCCTATGCCAGTTTTAATGATTGCTACTTATGGTGAAAATGATAAAGTAGATGTCATGAAAATGGCTTGGGGGAGGAATTTGTGGAAATAACAAAGTAGCTTTAAATATCACAAAGACATATAAAACAGCTAAAAATATCAAGAAAAGGAAAGCTTTTACTATCAGTGTTGCAGATATAGAACATTTAGAAGAATCTGATTTTTTTGGTATTGCTTCTGGAAATAAAATGGAAGATAGGTTTGAAAGAAGTAAGATGCATGCTAGCAAAAGTACAAGAGTAGATGCACTTATCATTGAAGAATACCCTATTACATTAGAATGTAAGGTAGTAAAAATCCAAAAAGATGAATTTGGATTTCGAGTGATTGGTGAAATTGTTAATGTAGTATCAGATGAAAAAGTACTAGATGAAAACGGTAAAGTAGATCCAAGTAAATTAAATGCGTTTGTATTTGATCAATTTCAAAATGGTTATTACAAAAATAGGAGAAAAAGTTGGTCAGGCTTGGGATAGCGGAATAAAATTTATGAAATAGTGGCTTGTTCTCCTATATATAAATATTAAAATAAGAAAAAATAGAAGAAAATGAGCTATAAAAAAATACAAGTAGAATTTAAAAATAGAATAAGGTAAAAAGGATGAATATAGAAAAAATAAAAAAAACAGGAAAGTTAATCGAATATTATCAGGAAATAGAGTCAACACATATATATGCAAAGAAAATTGCTGAAAATTTTGAAAATGAAGGAAAGGTAATCTTAGCAGAAGTTCAAACAGCAGGTATAGGAACTAAGGGAAGAAAGTGGTATACAGGAACGGGAAAAAATATTGCTATGACAATTATATTACATTCCCAAAAAAAAGCAAAAGAATTAGAGGGATTAACTACTAAAATAGCTATATCAGTACAAGAAGCGATAGAAGAACTTTATGGATATCGACTAGAAATAAAAGAGCCAAATGATTTGATGTTAAATGGAAAAAAGATTTGCGGAATTTTAACAGAAATTCATACAAAAGGAGAAAAAATAGAATACCTTTTAATCAGTTTAGGATTTAATGTAAATGAAGACAATTTTTCAGAAGAAATAAAAGAAATTGCAACATCTTTAAAAAGAGAGTTTAGTAAAGATTTTGCAAGAGAAGAAATTATTATAAAGTTTATAGAAAAATTAGAAGAAATAGAAATATAAAGTTCTATTTCTTTTTTGATGTCAATATAAATAGAATAGAAAAGCATATAAAATAAACAGGATAGAATACAAGAAAGGAAGATAAGTATGGAAAACATTAAAAATATATTTAAAGGAGTTGGAATATCACTTGGTTTTACAATCGTATTGTTAGTTATTTTTTCTGCTATCTTAACTTATACAAATGTAAGCGAAAATACAATAACACCGGTTATTATTGTTGTGACAGGAATCAGTATTTTGTTTCGGAAGTTCGCTTGCTAACATGAATATTAGAAAAAATGGAATCTTGAATGGAGGATCCATAGGAGCAATTTATATAGTAACGCTTTATATTATTTCAAGTCTTTTGAACTGGAAATTTGGTTTAAATATGCAAAGTATAATTATGATTGTGGTAGGAATTATTTTTGGAGTATTGGGAGGAATTATTGGAGTAAATAAAAAATAGAAGTGAATGGAATTGTCGAATTTTGCGATGAAAAGTATAAAAAACAGGAAAAAAGAATTGACAATTCCATTTTTTGTCATTATAATAAAAATACATTTTCATATATTCTATAATTTTTTAGTAAAATAAAATTCTGAAAGGAAAAGTTTTAAGTCGATTATTTTTAAAATCTAAAAAAATCCAACGTAAAATTAAATAATAAGGAGGGATGCCTTTGAAGAGAAGAAAATTTTAAGTATCATAATCTTATCGGCTATTGTAGTCTTGGCATTTTTGATTGGACAAGTATCGAATCCATATAATACGGATGTAAAAGGAGAGGGTATCGTAGAAGTAGCTACATGGAATTTTAAGATAAATGGAAACAAAGAACAAGTTCAGTTAATTGATCTGGCAACTACTATAAATAGCAAAACAGGACTTGATCATAAAATAGCCCCTGGAACAAGTGGAAGTTTTACTATTTTAATGGATGCAACAGATTCAGAAGTAGGGATTAACTATCATATTAAGCTGATAGAAGAAACCAATAAACCCCATAATTTGAAATTTATATATAAAGAAAAAGAATATAATTCCATTCAAGAAATAGAAGAAGAATTATCAGGCATTATTTATAAAATGGATGAAAACAAAATAAGAACCTTAACCATACAATGGGAATGGAAGTATGAAACAGGTTCTACGAAAGAAGAAATTGAGAAAAATGATGCAATAGATACACAAGATTCACAAATAATTGAAAAGTATATGTTTACAATTTGTGTGTCAGGAGAACAAATATAAAAAGTATGTCATGAATGAATTAAAAAATTATAGAAAATGAAAATGAATCATATAAGCCTTTATACCAAGTGGGGAAAATCTTTTGTTTTTCTCCACTTGAATAAATAAAGAGAGGTTATGAAATATGAAAAAAGAAAAAATAATATTTCTGTTAATTGTTATAATAGTTACATTGTTTTCAGGAATTAGTCTAGGCAAATATTTAAGTAAAACTCATATAGAGGTAAAATCTGAAATTGCAAAACCAATTATAAAAATGGAAGGTGATTCGATACTTAATATTAGTGAAGTAAGAAGAAATGAAATTTATCAGTTTATGATAAAAAATTATAATGAAATGAATCAAATAACACAAGTAGATTTAGAATATTATATTGAAATTATCTCAGAAAAAAATCCAAATATTCATTTTAAAGTTTATAAAGAAGATAAAGAAGTAAAAATAGATAACCAAAAAACAGAAAAATTTTTGCTGCAAAAAGAAAAAATGCAAGAAGATCATTATAAAATAGAAATTCTATGGGATGAATTTTCAGCTCTAGAAGTAATACAAGATATAAGAATAAAGGTATCTTCAGAGCAGAAAAATAAATAAAAAAGAGGTGATTTAGAAATGAGAAAAAAGATAGTATTTCTATTTATTTTTATTGTCATCTTATTAGGTAATATTACTCAAGCAAAATATAGAATAGAGGAAACGATACTAATAGCAAAAATGAATATTGATACGATTTCTCCGGAAATTATAGTGACCAATATAACCAGTATGCCATATCCAGAATATGAAAATAAAATAGCAAAAATAAAATTTGAATTAAAAGTAATGGAATCGAACATAAAAGAAAATAAATTTAATAAAAATCAAATTATTGTCATGGTAGAAAATGAAAAAATTGAAAAAGAATTATATGAAATCAACAAAATTTCACAGACAGATCATATGATTTTATATGAGGTTAAATTAGAAAAAATAGAAACAAACAAAGAAGTAAAAATTAGAATACTAGAAGGAACTATACAAGATAGAGCTGGTCATAAAAATTCAGAAAAAATAATATCCTACCAAATTCCACAATAAAAATAGGATAATTTAAAATAATTTTAAAAAACAGTTGCTATTTTTTGGATTTTAATATAAAATCTAAAAAGACTAAAAATAGACAAGAAGATAGCAATAGATAGAAATGATTATAACGGAGGAAATATCATGAAAAAAATAAAAATATTAACAATCGTACTAGGGATTATCCTAGTTACAATGATAGCTTTTTTTGGAATTTATGTTCCAGTACAAAATAGAATGGAGAATAAGGTAAAAGGTTATTCTTATACAATGAATTTAAAAGGTTCAAGAAATATTAGATTAAAAGTAGATCAATCTAATAAAACTACAATTAAAGATAGTGAAGGAAATGAAGTAGAAAATTCAGAAAATTTAACAGATGATCAAATTCAAGAAAAAGGATATAGTAAAGAAGAAACTCCATATAATTCAGAAGAAGTATTAAACGAAAAAAATTATTTTAATACGAAAGACATAATAGAAGAAAGGTTAAAAAAATTAGCAATCGAAGATTATAGTGTTAAAGTTGATAAAAATACAGGAGATATCCTAGTAGAAATACCAGAGAACGATGATACAGATACAGTTGTAAGTAATTTAGCAACGGTTGGCAAATTTGAAATTATAGATAAACAAACAAAAGAAGTTTTAATGGATAATCATGATATTAAATTAGCAAATGTTATGTATGGATCTGGTAATAGCAAAACTACGGCCTCATCTTCAGGAACAACTGTATATTTAAATATAGAATTTACAAAAGAAGGAACTAAAAAGTTGGAAGATATCAGTAATCAATATGTAAAAACTGATACTACCCAAACAACAGAAAATGCAGAGACAGAAGATACAACAAATAATAAAGAAATAAGTATGATGATGGATGATAAAGAAATCATGTCAACCAGCTTTGATGAAACTATAAAGACAGGAAAACTACAATTATCAGTAGGAAAAGCTACTACAGAAAATTCAACATTACAAGGATATGTTTCACAAGCATCTAATATGGCAGTTGTTCTGGATACTGGAAAAATGCCAGTTCAATATCAAGTAGAAGCAGACCAATATATATTATCAGATATAACAAATCAAGAACTAAATAGGATTATATATATAACGCTAGGTGTTGTATTCATTCTATTAGTTGTATTGATTGTAAAATATCGATTTTTAGGATTATTAGGAGCAGTATCTTATATGGGATTATTTTCTGCTTTATTCCTATTGATTCGTTATACAAATGTTGCGTTATCGATACAAGCAATATTAGGAATCATTATCTTATTAATACTAAATTATATTTTGGTAAATAAATTACTATTTAATTTAAAAACAGAAAAATTAGAGAAAATGACAACGAACCAAAGACTGAAAGATACTTATCAAGAGTTCTTTCTAAAAATAATACCAATTTGTATTGCTACAATCGTTTTTTGCTTTGCAAAATGGGCTCCTATTAGTAGTTTTGGAATGGTAATGTTCTGGGGAATTGTATTGATTGCCATTTATAACTTGGTTATAACCAATGCTTTATTGAAAATACGAATTAGCAAATAGGAGGTATAGATTATGAAAGAAAAAATAAAAAAACAAGGAATAATATTAATTCTACTTGCTATTATATTAATAGCTGGAATGGTTGTAATTTTAACATTAGGATTTAACTTTGAATTAAAGATGCAAGAAACTAAAAAGATAGAATTATATTTAGAAAAGAATTTTGAAATATCAGATATTAGAAATATTACAAATGGAGTAATCCCAAACCAAAATGTAATCATTCAAAAGGTAGAAGTTTTTGAGGATTCTGTGAGTATTATAGCAAAAGATATTACAGAAGAACAAAAACAAACATTGGTAGAAAAGATAAATGAAAAATATGGAACAGAATTAACAGCAGATAAGATAGAAATTGAAACCATTCCAAGTACAAGAGGAAGAGATTTAGTAAAACCATATATTGCTTCATTCACAATTGCAAGTATTCTTATTTTAAGCTATATGGCAATAAGATATAAAAAAATAGGAAGCATAAAGACACTAATTACAGTAGGATTTCTTCTTATTATTTCACAAGCTTTATTATTCAGTATCATAGCAATTACAAGAATTCCAATAGGAAGATTAACGATTCCTATGGTGATTGTAGTATATGTATTTACTTTATTAGGAATTACTAATAGATTAGAAAAGCAATTAGCAGAAAAAAATGAAATAAATAAAAAGAATCAAAAAGCTTAGCAAAAAAATGTGAAGTGGTAAAATGAAAGTAGACACAAAAAGTCTGCTTTCATTTTTTTCATTGTGTTAAAATAAATTCAAAGGAG
>CANRKZ010000029.1 GCA_947631335.1 uncultured Clostridia bacterium | reverse complement strand
TATCTCTTATCTTTCTATTAGTTCAAAATCAATTTGTTTTAATAGTTTATTAGCGGATATAACTCTTATTTTTACTACATCTCCTATTTTATATATTTTGTTAGTTTTTTCTCCAATCAGCCTTTTTCTATCTTCATCATAAATAAAATACTCATCTCCTAGTTTTTCAAAACGAATTAAACCTTCTATCGTATTTTCTAGCTCTACAAACATTCCAAATGAAGTAATAGATGAAACAACCCCTTCATATTCTTTTCCTATTCTAGATTCCATATATTCGGCTTTTTTCATATCTTCTGCTTCTCTTTCTACTAGAGTTGCAATTTTTTCTCTTTCAGAAGACTGTTTTGCTCTATCCTCCGCTTCTTGACTATATTTTTCTATTAGTTTTTGACTCATATCATAATTATTTTCTAAATATTGGGAAATAATTCGATGAATAAATAAATCTGGATATCTTCGAATTGGTGAAGTAAAATGACAATAATATTTACTAGCAATTCCAAAATGTCCTTTATTTTCTGATTCGTATCTAGCTACTTTTAAAGTCCTAAGTATTAAATTTGAAATAACTTTTTCTTCTTGTCTTCCCTTTATTTGCTCTAATATTTTTGCAAATTCTTTTGAATAGATATTATCTTTATTTGCCTTTATTTTTAATCCAAAATTAAATAAAAACTTATTTAATTCTTGTACCTTTTCTAAATCAGGTTCTTCATGAACACGATAAATAAAAGGAGCTTCTAACCAGAAAAATTTCTCTGCTATCGTCTCATTAGCAGTTAGCATAAATTGTTCGATAATTTCATGTGCAAAAGTTGTTTGATATCTAGAAATATTAGTAACATACCCGTCTACATTTAAATCAATTTTACTCTCTGGAATGTCTAAATTTAAATAACCATTTCTGAGTCTTCTATTTTTTAATATAAGAGCTAATTCTTCCATATTTTTAAAATCCTGCATATAGAATTCATATTTTTCTAGAATTTTTTTATCGCTTCCTTCAATAATTTTTTGAACATCTGTATAAGTCATTCTTTTGGTTACTCGAATAATTCCCTTATAAATTTGGGAAGAAACAACTTCACCCTTTTTGTCTATTTCCATTGTACAAGATAAAGTAAATCTATCTTCTCCTTCATTTAAACTACAAATTCCATTTGATAATTCGCGTGGAAGCATCGGGATTACTCTTCCTAACATATAAATACTTGTTCCTCTAACTAAAGCTTCTTTGTCTAATAAACTATCTTCTTTCACGTAATAACTTACATCTGCTATATGAACATCTAACCTATAATTTCCATTTTTTAATTTTTCTACTCTTACAGCATCATCTAAATCTTTTGCGTCTTCACCATCTATTGTAAAAATAATTTTATCTCTTAAATCTATTCTATTCGGTATATCTTTTTTATCTACTTTATTTCCACACCTTTTTGCTTCTTCTACCACTGGTTCTGGAAATTTTGCTGGTAACTTATGCTCTTTTATAAGGGAAAGCATATCTACTCCCGCTTCATTAACATTTCCTAGTACTTCTACTATTTTTCCTTCTGCTTTCTTACCTTTTTGTGGATATTTGGTGATTTTCACTAACACTTTATGATTATTTCTTGCTTTTCCAAAATCTTTTTTTGCAATATAGATATCTGTTCCAAAATTTTTATCGTCTGGTACCACAAATCCAAAATTTTTATTATTTTGAAAAATTCCAACTACAGTATCTTTTTCATGCTTTACTATTTTTACAATTTTTCCTTCTGCTTTTTTTACTTTATTTCCTTCTTCTATAATTTCTATTAAAACTGTATCTCCATTTAAAGCATGAAGAGAATTCTCTTTTGCAATATAAATCTCTTCTTTTCCTTCTATTTTTACAAAACCAAAACCTTTTTGATTTTTTCTATAGTACCCTTCATAATAATTTTTTTCCATGATATGATATCTATTTTTTCTATTCTTTTGAATTTTTAATTCTAACTCTAACTTTCCTATCGTTGTTAAGAAATCATTATATTCATGTTTTGGAACTCTCATTAGCATTGCTATCTCTTTTGCCTTCATAGGCACATAATCCTTATCTTTCATAAACTCTAGAATCTTATCTTCTTTTTCCTTCATACTTTCCTTTTCAAATCCTTCCTTTGAAAATAATTTTCTCAATTTCGTAAAAAAGAGGTGGTTTAAAAACCTCCCCTTTCTTCCTATATTACGCCATATATATAATTCCTAATCCAATTGTTAATATTACAAATACAATTGACAAAATAACTGTCCACTTTTTTTGTTTTCCTTCTTTCGTTCTTCCTTTATTTTTTTCAAAAAAGTTATTTGTTGATGAACCAGTTATAGTAGAAGATAACCCTGGATCTTCTTTAACTTGTATTAGTGTTAAGATAATTAATACTAATGCTACGATCAGATAAATTGCTATTAATATTCCTTTTGCTATTTCCATTTTATTTATTCCTCCTAACAGTCTTTCGCATAATTACTTATGTATTGTAACATAAATTCATTTAAAATGCAAACATTTTCCATGATTTTTTATTATAAATTCACCCCATTTACTTTTAGTGTTAATATTTTATACTATCATTGTTTTATTATTAAATGTTTTTTATTGTTTTTTCATTATACCTTATAAAAAAATTATAAAACTTTAATCATTTCTTATAAATAAAATATTATTCATCCTTGATATTAAATCTATATTTATCAATTTGATAGCTATTTTTTATTTCTTCATTTGTTAGAACTTTATTATATATTCTTAAACAATATACTTCTCCTTTAAATGTTTCTCTACCCTGTCGATTAAACAATTGATATCTTCCATTGATATCACTAATCCCTCCATAATTTTGATTTATCTTTCTATTATTCAAAAATATATATGAACCATCCGCATCTACTGTTGTTGTAAATTGCATTATTCTATTACTATAATCTTCTTTGATAGTATACATATATGTTTTATTAAATTCAACATATGCTTTAGGATCTATCCATAACATAGGATTTCTATCTGTATACTTATCATATACATTTCTATATTTTCCATCTTGTTCATATTTTAATACAATTTGAAATGTCATTTGATTACTTTCGGAAATATAGAAATCTTCAATATAATCGTCTATTCCATCAAATATTAAGCTATTATCAGTCCATTGTATATTTTCAAAATTAATTAATTTTTTATTATTACCATTTTTACTTAAATCCTCCCATATCCTTGTTTTTTCGTCATGACCACTTTTTGTATTTTCTTGACCATCTAAGAAAAGAATTAATTTGTCTTCTTCATAACAATTGATATTTTTAAATTCACTAAAATCTATTGTTTTACTTCCTATTGTTACCTTTTTTTTAACTATTATAGTTTGTTTTTCCTCTTCTGTGATAAGTTTTTTATTTTCTAATTCATTCAATAAATCTTTAAAAATATCTCTTCTTTTTTCACCTAGTTCTTTATTAATGGTTTGTTCGTTTATATATAAGTTTTTCAATTCTTCTACACTTCCCGCTCTATATTCTTCTTTTGCGTTTTTAGATTGTATTAATATACTATTTCTTACTATTATGAGTGAAATTGCTATTCCAGCCAATATTAGTAATACTATTATTGTTATTACTAATGCTATCAAAGTAACTCCTCTTTGCTCCATTAATTTCATTATCTATTTTCTCCTTTTCATTGTTTCAGTACATAAAAAGACTCTGTACTATTCTTCCCTGTTTCTATTTAACAGAACATAATAATATTATTACCAAAGTCTTTGTTTATATAATTTTGCAATATTTCTAAGGTGTTTTTATCCTTTGTTTTTTTATCCTTCTACTTTATCCATATTGTATCCTATTAATTTATTTTTTGTCAATGTCCTAATTTCATTAGATTTAACCTTGATTTCAGAATTTTTTTATTTCAATTTGTAATTTTTTCTATCATTGCTTTATATTATCTATTTTAATATGCACCAGGTTCCAATTGGTTCCGGTAAATCCTTAAAAGTTATTTTTTCTTTTGTAATAGGATGTTCTACTATAAGTTCATAGGCCCATAATGCAATTTGTTTTCCTTTCCCTCTTGTTCCATACTTTTGATCTCCAAAAATACTATGACCAAAATAAGATAATTGCACTCGAATCTGATGATGTCTTCCTGTATATAGATTTACTTTAAGTAGAGTTAAATTTTTTACTTCATTATATTTTAAGACTTCATAATCTAGTTTAGCAAATTTTGCATTTTTCTTCTCTTTACTAACTACCTTACTAATATTATTTCTCTCGTCTTTATACAAGTAGTTTTCTAAAGTTCCGTTTTTTATTTTCTATTTTACCATCTACAACTGCTAAATATTTTTTCTCAAAAATTTTTTCTCTTACTTGGTTACTCAATCGAGAAGCTGCTTTTGATGTTTTTGCAAAAATCATAATACCACCCACCGGTCGATCTAACCTATGAACTAATCCTAAATATACATTTCCTGGTTTATGGTACTTTTCTTTAAGATATTGTCTTACCAAAGTTAACATATCTATATCTCCAGTTTTATCTGCTTGTGACGGGATATTTGGTATCTTCTCTACTACAATTATGTGATTATCTTCATATATTACTTTTAAATTCTGCATTTATTTCTCCCATCTACCATAAATTCCACATGGTAAAACTAGTTTGGAATTTTCCATTGGTATCCCAATTTCTCCGCTTTCTAATTTTCCTTTATATTTTTTCCCAACAATCACACTTAATATATTTTGTAAAACTGTACTCGAAATTCCTGTTGTATAAGAATTAATTAAGAAAAATAACGGATTTTCTGATAATACATTGGTACATAAATTTACTAAATCATAAATATTATCTTCGAATTGCCAAACTTCTCCTTTGGCTCCTCTACCATAAGATGGTGGATCCATAATAATAGCATCATATTTATTTTTGCGTCTAATTTCTCGATTTACAAATTTTATAACATCATCTACAATAAATCGAACTGGTCTATCTTGCAGCCCAGATGATGTTACATTTTCTTTTGCCCAATTTATCATTCCTCTAGAACTATCTACATGACATACCGATGCTCCTGCTGATAAACAAGCTACTGTTGCTCCTCCAGTATATGCAAATAAATTTAAAACTTTTATTTCTCTTTTTTCTGATTTTATTTTATTGATCATCCAATCCCAGTTTACTGCTTGCTCTGGAAATAATCCTGTATGTTTAAATCCCATTGGTTTTATATTAAAAGTTAAGTTTTTATAGTGTACCTGCCATTGTTTAGGCATCTTTTTATTAAATTCCCATGAACCACCACCCGTTTTACTCCTATGATAAGTACTATTTACTTCTTTCCATTTTTTTGGATAAGTTTTATCTTTCCAAATAATTTGTGGATCTGGCCTAGATAAGATAATATCTCCCCATCTTTCTAGTTTTTGCCCATCTGCCATATCCAGTATTTTATATTCTTTCCATTCAGATGCTAATTTCATTTCTTTTTAGTAGTAAAAAATACTACCATCCTCCTTTTATTAGAATAGTAATATTTTAACATACTTTTATATATTTTGCAAAATTTTCATAAAATTATAAATCATTACTATATTAGCAATAGAAAACAAAACAAAAGCTATACTTGCAGTTGTTATTAGCTTATGTGTTTTTATATACCTTCTAATTCTACTAATCAATCTTTCTTTTTTTATTACTAACCTGTCCAATTTTGTGTTATATTTCACCTCAAAAAATTTCTCTTTTGCACATTCCATAAATATTTCCCCCTTATTTTTATTTATTATATATATATTCATGAAATATAATTTTATGATTATTTTATAAAAAATCGTTCAGAAAATTCTTCTTTATTCTGCATTTTTTTGTATTATTTTACTATACAGTTAAGTGAATTTGCTTTTTCATGCAATTTTTGATATAATATATGTAATGGCTGAAGATTCAGCCAAAAAACGACAGTAGCCCCACTGTCAAAAATATTATAAAAAAGAGGTTATTTCAATGAAAAAATCAAATTTCTTTACAAGCGCCTTTATTAAGGCAATCTCTCAGTTCTGCTCCATTATTGGTGCAGTAATGCTTACATTTTTTATTTTTTACCATTATGGCATAAAATCATGGTACTCTTTGGTAATTTCAGTTGTTGTATCAGCTATACTTGCTAACATCACTATTGGCGGTATCAAGCGGTATCTACTTCGCCGAAGAAAGATTTTGAAAATATTCTACACTATCCCTCTTGCAGGAATAGTACTGCTTTTCTTAATCGTTTTAGAACCAAGTATGCCATATAGATGGATTGGATTCATGATTTTTATTCTTATGGTAGGTATCCCTGCCGATATGATTATCAATTGTGAACCCAACAAAGGTCTTTTTGGAGCCCTAACATCGCTGAACTCATGGGATATTATAACAGATATTGCTATCTCAATGATTGCAGGATATATTGTTGCATCCTATTGGTCCAATGCAATTATTATTGTAATCACATTAATAATTGCTTATGCGATTATTCTATTATGGAACTTCTCAGTAAATTCCAAAGGTCCCAAACACAGTAATAATAATAACGCTGAATAATTTTTAGGGGCAAAAATTATTCCATTCGACAAAGCACCATCAATCTAAGATTGGTGGTGCTATCTATTTCACATGTTTTTTAACTTTTTTGCTAGTTCTTTATTTATCCCTTTGACCTCTATCAATTCTTCTATACTTGCTTTTTTTATTATTTCAACACTTCCAAATTTTTTAAGTAATGCTTGTTTCTTTACTGTACCTATTCCGGATATATCATCTAATTTTGATTTAGTAATTGATTTATTACGTAGTTTTCTATGATATGTAATAGCCGTATCATGAACAGTATCTTGAAACCTGGTTATTAAATTCATTAAATTCTGTGATATCTCTAACTCTTTCCTATTTTCATCCATTAAAGCTCTTGTTTGATGTTTATCATCTTTTACCATACCATATACAGGAATATTTAAATTATATTTTTGAATCGCTTTTTTAGTTGCTCGTATCTGTGTAATTCCCCCATCGGCAAAAATAACATCTGGTAAGTTACCAAATCCTCCTTTTGGATTTTCAATTGAATGTTTTAATCTTCTCGTTATAACTTCTTCCATACATCTTGGATCATCTTGTCCATAGACTGTTTTTATTTTAAATCTTCTTGATAACTTCTTGTTTATAACTCCATCTAATATTACACACATACCTGCTACCATATATTCACCAGATAAATTAGAAATATCATAAGTCTCAATTTTTCTAGGCAACTTGTTTAAATTTAAAGTCTTTTTTAATTCTAATAAAATTTCTTTTTTATCTTTTTCTTTATTTTCTAACGTTACTTTACTATTCATTTCTGCCATTTCAACAAAACGTAGTTTTTCGCCTTTTTTTGGTGTCTTTATTTCCACTTTTTTACCAGAAATTGTGGATAACCATTCTTCAATTGTTTCTTTATCTTCTATTTCTTCTCGTATCATAATTTTATTGGGAATATTCGGATTGTCTAAATAATATTGTTTGATAAATCCAGATAATATTTCTTTATCTTTCATATCTTTTAAATCTGTATAAAAATAATGTTCTCTTCCTATCATTTTACTTCCGCGCACAAAGAAAATTTCTATACAAATTTGTAATTCTGATTTTGCAATTCCAATTACGTCTATGTTATTTTCAGATATATTTGACACTTTTTGTTTTGCAGAAACTCTTTCAATTGATTGTATTCTATCTCTTAAACTTGCCGCTTTTTCAAAATCTAGATTCTTAGAAGCTTCCTTCATTTGAACTTTCAATTCTTTTATTATCTTATCCGTTTTACCTTCTAATAAATCAATAATTTCATCTATTTGCTTTTTATATTCTTCTGGTTTTATGTAACCCCTACAAGGTGCTAAGCAACGATTAATATGATAATTTAAACAAGGTCTTTCTCGTTCCCTTAAAACTCTACATTGACGTATTTTATACTTTTGTTTGATAAAATCAATCATCTCTTTAGCAGCTCCAGGATTAGCATATGGTCCAAAGTATCTTGATCCATCATCAATTACCCTTCTTGTTATAAAAACTCCCGGATAATCTGATTTTACGTTGATTTTAATATAAGGATATGTCTTATCATCCTTTAATAAAACATTAAATTTAGGTCGATTCTTCTTAATTAGATTACATTCCAATATCAGGGCTTCTGCTTCATTATCTACCACAATATATTCAAAATGATCAATTAGACTGACCATTTTTTCTATTCTAGCTGTTTTATTATTTTTTCTAAAATATTGCCCTACTCTATTTTTTAAAGAGATTGCTTTTCCAACATAAATAATCGTGTCTTGTTTATCTCGCATTACATAGACACCTGGTTTGTTTGGCAACTTTTTTAATTCTTCCTCGATATTAAACATTTTTTTCCTTTCAAAATAAGACTTTACTTTTTTTATTATACTATTTTTTTTTTAGCTTGTCTATGGCAAATTCTTGTATAACTCTTGACAAATCTGGAAAAACTATGTAAAATAGATACTATAAAAAAATAAATACATTGCGTTTGTACAATACAAAACCTTTAGAAGTTACTTTTAGAGAATAAGGGTCTTAGGCTGGAAACCCTTCAAGATCAACCTAAAACGGTGAAACATATTGGAGCAATTTACAATAGAGTGAAAAATCTTTTTCATAGATTTTTAAGCTGGGTGGTACCGCGGAAATGTATTTCGTCCCTGCATTTATAGCATGGGCGCTTTTTTGTGCTCAAAAATAAGGAGGTTTTTTATGAACGAGTATAAGACTCATACTTGTAATGAGATTAGTTTAGAGGATGTAGGAAAAAAAGTTAGAATTGCGGGCTTCGTAGAAACAATACGTGACCTTGGTGGATTAGTGTTTTTAGACATTCGAGATATGTATGGTATTACGCAAGTCGTTACTTCTGGTAAAGCAGAAGATGTTGATTTCGCCTCTCATATTCCTATTGAATCTTCTGTTACGGTTTTTGGAGAAGTAAAAAAAAGAGATGAAGAAACTATTAATCCTAAATTAAAAACAGGTTTCGTAGAAATTTGTATTGAAGAAATTAAAATTTTAGGTAAAAGAACTAAAAACTTACCCTTTGAAGTTAACAAAGGTCAAGATATTAGAGAAGACTTAAGACTTCAATATCGTTTTCTTGACTTAAGAAATGATAAATTAAAAAATCATATACTATTAAGAGCTAAAGTTCTTCAATTTTTAAGAAATCAAATGATAGCACAAGGATTTTTAGAGGTACAAACTCCTATTTTAACTAGTTCATCCCCAGAAGGTGCTAGAGATTATTTAGTACCTAGTAGATTACATGCTGGAAAATTTTATGCCCTTCCACAAGCACCTCAACAATTCAAACAATTATTAATGGTTTCCGGTATTGATAAATATTTTCAAATTGCACCTTGCTTTAGAGATGAAGATGCAAGGGCTGATAGAGCCCCTGGTGAATTCTATCAATTGGATATGGAAATGTCTTATGCAACACAAGAAGATGTGTTTGAAGCAATCGAACCAGTTATTTATAATACTTTTAAAGAATTTTCCAATAAAGAAATAATTGATACTCCTTTTCCTAGAATTTCTTATAAAGAAGCTATGGTTAAGTATGGTACTGATAAACCAGATTTAAGAAATCCTTTATTTATCATAGATTTATCTGAATTCTTTAACAAATGTACTTTTAAACCGTTTATTAATAGGACTGTAAGAGCTATAAAAGTTAGAGGTCACTTATCTAAAGGATTCCATGAAAAAATGTTGAAATTTGCAACATCCATTGGAATGGGAGGACTTGGCTATTTAGAAGTTCAAGAAGACTTAAGTTATAAAGGACCTATTGATAAATTTATTCCAGATAATTTGAAAAAAGAGTTATTAGAATTAGCAGATTTAGAAAAAGAAGATACCATTTTCTTTATTGCAGATAGCGAAAAAAGAGCCACAGAACTTGCTGGTCAAATTAGAACTGAACTTGCAAACAGATTAAATTTAATTGATGAAAATACTTTTAAATTTTGTTGGATTGTTGATTTTCCAATGTTTGAATTGGATGAACATGAAAAATTACAATTTAGTCATAATCCATTTTCAATGCCACAAGGTGGATTAGAAGCTTTAGAAAAACAAAATCCATTAGAAATACTTGCTTACCAATATGATCTTGTATGTAATGGAATTGAACTTTCTTCTGGAGCAGTTCGTAATCATAATATTGAAATTATGTTAAAAGCATTCTCTATGGCAGGATATACAGAAGAAGAAGTTAAATCTAAATTTGGAGCTTTATATAATGCATTCCAATTTGGAGCTCCACCACACGCTGGTATTGCTCCAGGTATTGATAGAATGTTAATGCTTTTAACAAATTCTGATACAATAAGAGATGTTATAGCATTCCCTTTAAATAGTAAAGCACAAGATTTAATGATGGGAGCTCCTGGAAATGTGAAATATGATCAATTAAAAGATGTTCATATCAAAATAGATTTAAAATAAGTCATAAGAACGGTAGAAAAATTCCTACCGTTCTATTTTTATATTCCAACACTTTGCAATTTAAATGTATCAAAACAAATAAAAAAGTAAATAAAAGAAGCTATTTCTAGCTTCCTTCTATGAATTCATATATTTATATATCTATACAAAACTCTTATTTTTTGTTTACTAAATCTTTTAATGCCTTACCAGCTTTGAAAACTGGAGCTTTTGATGCAGGTATTTTGATTTCTTCTTTCGTTTGTGGGTTTCTACCTTTTCTAGCTGCTCTTTTTCTTACTTCAAAAGATCCAAATCCAACTAATTGAACTTTTTCTCCTTTTGTTAGTGCGTCCGTTACAACTTCTACAAAAGCATTAACTGATGTTTCAGCTGCTTTTTTTGTTTCTCCTGTTTTTGCAGCCATTGCTGCGATTAATTCAGCTTTGTTCATTTAAATTACCTCCTATAAGATATAATGTTTATGTACTTTATTGTCTGAACGGAACAATAAATGTACTATTAATAATTAATTTCGCCAAAAACACTGAAAATCCTTCTTTTTTTTCATGATTTTTTATAATTTTTAGTATATTTTTAGCTTTTCAAGTAATTTACAAATCTTATCTCCAGCTGGCATCATAAGGATTTCTTCTTTTTTAAAAATTTTTAACGCTATAATTGCCAATGCATAGATAATTACTGCAATTACTATTGCTACTATTGTAGCCAATTTGTGACTTATTATTCCTAAAAGGTTAAAATAAATAAAATAAGAGCAAATGCCCATAATTGCTGTTGCAAGCAGTGGTTTTATTACAAATTTTGAAAATGTTAAATTCAATTTAATATTTTTTCTAAGAGCCGTAATAGCAATTGAAAAAGCAACAGCATGACAAGCAACAGATGCCCATGCAGCTCCCTTAACTCCTATTTCTGGAATCGGTACTAAAATCAGGTTTAAAATTAGTTTTACAAGAACACCGTATTCCTAAGGAAATTGCAGGTATTTTTAGTTTTCCATATCCTTGTAAAGCTCCATTTATTGTTTGATCAAGTATGGTAAAAATAATCGTCAAAGAGCTAATTTGTAACACTATAGCACCATCGCTTGCATTCGGAAATAATAAATTTAATATTGGTCCCGAAAAGATACACATTCCAATCGTACATGGAAGACCTATTAACATAGAGGTTAATAAAGAAAATGAAGTTTTTTCGGTAATTGTGTTTTTATCTTTTTTTGCTTTTGCTGCTGATATAGCTGGTACTAATGCGGTAGCAAATGCAACATTAATCGATAAAGGAAGACTTGTTAGCATATCTACCTTTCCACCTAAAATTCCATACTGACTAATTGCCATATCTTCTGGCATAAATTGTTTTAAACTTCTAACTACTGTGAATGAATCAATATTTTTATTAAGTGACGACATGATAGCCGTTAATGCAATTGGTATAGAGACAAGTAAAATTTTTTTTATGATTGTTTTTACTCTTTCATATTTATAATTAACAGTAGATTTTATTTCATTAGCAATTTCTTTACTTCTTGTTTTATAATATAAATATAGATATCCAAATCCCGCCATCGTAGCTAAGGTAGTAGCTAATGTCGCTCCTCCTGCCATCCACTGTGTTGATACGTTTGAAATAATTGCAATAATTTCAACTAAAATGATAGTAAGTGAAGTTTTAAATACTTGTTCTAATGTCTGAGATCTTGCTGTCGCCTTTATATTTTGTCTTCCATTAAAATATCCCCTCATAACAGATGATATTGCTACAAAGAAAATAGCTGGCGATAAAGCAACTAATGTCATTTCCGCTTCTGGAATTTGTAACCAACTATTTGCAATCATATGTGCACCAAAAAATAACATAGAACTGCCTACTAAACCTATAAAAGCAAATGTTGCAAATGCAATTTTAAATATTCGATGGGCCCCTTTATGATCTCCGCAAGGCTACTCTTTCTGACACTAATTTTGAGATTGCATTGGGAACGCCAATAGAAGAAATAGTAAGTAACATTGCATAAATTTGATAACCAGCTGCTACAATTCCATTTCCTTTATCTCCAAAACCTGGTCGATTTGTTAAATATAATGTATAGATTAAACCTAATAATTTAATTAAAACTTGTGAAAATATAAGTGTTATAACACCTTGCATAAATGTTTCTTTTTTTGGTATTTTATTTTCTACTGTTTCTTTTGTCATTTAATCACTCCTAATATATTTTCTCTTTCTATTTTAATTGTACTTCTTTATTATAAATTTAATTACTAAATTATTCAATAGATTTTGGAAAAATATAAAAAAGGATAATTTCTTATCCTTCTACATATTTTTATCGATATCTGGTAATAGCTGTTTTTTTCTTGAAACAACACCTTCTAAGAATACTCGATTATTTTCTAGTTTTTTATTAAAAGCTTTTTCTACAGCATTTGATTTGTTACCTAAAACTATTAATTCTGAATTACTATTTAAAATATCTGTAATTGCTAAAACAAATAAATCTAGGCCATTTTCATTGATTGCATTTTGAATGGCACCTTCCAATACTTCTTGTCTTTTTAGTACTGATGAAATATCTACTGTATTAACTTGTGCAATTACAAATTTGTTTCCGTTTTTATCTAAACTTTTGGCATCTATATTAATTAATTCCTCTGCTGTAAAATCATCTAAATTGGTCCCTGCTTTTAACATTTCTAACCCATATTCTTCTATATTAATTTTTGCTATTTTTCCTAATTCTTCTAATGCTTTTTTATCATGCTTTGTAGTTGTTGGTGATTTTAATAATAACGTATCTGATATAATAGCACTTGCCATTAATATAGCTTCTTCTTTATCAATTTCAAATTCTTTTGCCTTAAAATCTTGAAATAAAATAGTTGCTGTACATCCATATGGTCTTGCTGTATAGTATAAAGGATCTAATGTTTCAAAATTTGCTATTCTGTGATGGTCTACAACTTCAATAATTTTTGCATTCTCTATCCCTGTTACACTTTGAGAAAATTCATTATGATCTACTAGAATAACTTTTTGGTCTTCTTCTACTTTTTCAATTAATTCTGGTGCTTCTATTCCTATATAATCTAACACATACTGTGTTTCTTGATTAATATTTCCTAATCGAACAGCTTTACTATTATTATATCCATTTTTTTCATTTAATCTTTCCTTTACAATACTAGAACAGATTGAATCTGTGTCTGGATTTTTATGTCCAAATATTAAAATTTCTTTTTCCATATTTTGTTTACTCCTTTTTAATTTATCATTTTAACTTAGTTAGTATATACTATTTTTTTTAGAAAACAAGTTAAAACTACTTTTTAATACGTATTTTTAATTTTTTCTAATTCCTCTTTTGAAAAATTATATTTCTTGTTACAAAAATGACATACTAATTCTGCTTTTCCGTCTGTATTAATTATATCTTCTAATTCTTCTTTCCCAATCGTTGCTAATCCTTCTGCCATATGCTCTTTTGAACAATCACATTCATAAATCGGTATTCTGTTTTCCTCTAAAACTTTTACATTTTTATCACCAGTTACTTTTTTTGCTATTTCTAATAAACTTAAGTTTTGGTCTAACATTTTTGAAATTGCACCAGCCTTAAAAATTGCTTGTTCTACTTTTGAAATTTCCTCTTCTGTACTATCTGGCATTGGATTAATTAAGTATCCTCCAGCTGCTCTTACACCATCTTTATTTACTAAAACACCTAAAGCAACTGCTGATTGTCTTTGCTCAGAATTTATAAAATAATTAGTAAAGTCATCTGCAATTTCTCCTGAAGTTAAAGGTGATATTCCTATATATGGCTGATTTAATCCAATATCTTTTATTACATTAATATATCCTTCTTGCCCCACTGCTCCACCTACATCCAATTTTCCAAATTCATTTAGTGGTAAATCCACATAAGGATTTGATACAAAACCTTTGACTTTTGGATAATTATTAGCTGTTGTAAGCATTGTTCCAATTTTACCACTGCCTTTAATTTGTATGGTTAGTTTATCACTTTTATTTTTCATTTCTTGTGCCATAATACTTGTTATCGTAAGTAATCGTCCAAAAGTTGCTGTAGCTAAAGGACTTAAGTCATGTATCTTTCTAGCTTTCTCTACTAGATTTTTAGTATTCGCACATACAATTGATATTTTCCCATCATATGCCAAAAATCTTATTATTTTATCTTCCATTATTATCCTCTTTCTATAATTGACTATTATAAATTTGGTAGATTTTTATTTCTAAATAATATCATTATTCTATCTTATATCTATATTATTTTGCAATTAGAATCTTTTTAATTTGTAGGTTTGTCAAACATATGTCACACTTTATTGATAAATATAGTGTTTGAAATACCTTTTATGATATATA
>CANRKZ010000028.1 GCA_947631335.1 uncultured Clostridia bacterium | reverse complement strand
AAAAAATACACCTCCGTTTAGATTTTAACACAATAGTCTTTTTTATTGTGTCTACTAAACGGGGTGCACTTCAGAATCATAGTTTTTTTATTGTAATCTAATTATTTTTTTTTAAACTTCCTATTTTTTTAGAACAGTTTTCACAAATTAATTTATTATTATAGGTTAATAAGTTTTTAGTATTTCCACAAAATATACAATTTGGTTCAAATTTTTTTAGTACAATAGAAGAACCATCCACATAAATTTCAATTGGATCTTTTTCAACAATATTAAATTGATTTCTTATTTCTATAGGAATAACAACTCTTCCTAGTTCGTCCATTCTTCTAATAATTCCTGTTGATTTCATCTTAACCCCTCCTTAAAAGTTATAATTTTTACAATCCTATATGACATCAATATATCATAAAATAAAATTTAGGTCAATTATATTGTAATAAAAAATTGTCTTTTGAATAAAATTGTTTTGGTGATAAAATATGTTAAATATAGTTTGGCCGATTTTCATAATAATATCATTTTCTTTTGCAATTTTTTCAGGAAATTTAGAAAAATTAAATTCCTCTATTTTTGAAAGTACAAGTGATGCAATTAATTTATCACTAAGTTTATTAGGAACGATTTGCCTTTGGAATGGGATTATGCAAATTGCAAATAGTACAAGTGTAGTAGAAAAATTAACGAAAATTTTAAAACCAATTATAAGATTTTTATTTCCAGAATTACGAAACAACTCAAAAATCGAAAAGGAAATTTCTATGAATATGATAGCAAATATTTTAGGATTGGGAAATGCTGCTACTCCTTTAGGATTGAAAGCTATGAAGTCGATGCAAACTGAAAACAAAAAAAAGGATGTTTTAACAAATTCTATGATGATGTTTATTGTGTTAAATACAGCTTCTATACAAATTATACCAACAACAGTAATTGCAATTAGAAATTCTTTAGGATCTGAAAATCCTACATCCATTGTATTTCCTGTATGGATAGCTACAATATCAGCTGCTATTGTACGGAGTAATGCTTACAAAGGTCTTAATTAAAATTACAAAAAAGGAGTAACAAAGATGGAGGCAATTCGTTTTATTTCTAATTTAGCAATGCCAATGATTATTTTATTAATTGTTATCTATGGATTAAAGGAAAAAAACAAAGTTTTTGATACTTTTTTAGAAGGAGCCAAAGAGGGGATAGAAACAACACTTAGTATTTTTCCTACTTTGATAGGTTTGTTTGTTGCTATTGGGGCACTAAGAAGTTCTGGTGTATTAGAATTAATTATTCATGTTATAAATCCAATTTTAAATGTTATACATTTCCCAAGTGAGTTAATGCCACTAGCTATGCTAAGACCTATTTCAGGTAGTAGCTCTATTGCAGTAGCTACGGATATTATGAAAAACCATGGGACAGATAGTTTGCTTGGGATGATGGCTTCTACTATTATGGGATCAACAGAAACAACCTTATATACAATTGCTATTTATACAAGTTGTGTTAAAATTAAAAAAACCCGATACATCCTATTAGCAGCTTTGGCTGCAGATGTAATCGGGATACTTATAAGTGTGATTATTTGTCGAATTATGTCGTAGAATTTTTATTGACAAAAAGTAATAAAGGGAGGTATAATGATTTAAATTTTGAAAAGAAGGGCAAAATGTTTATGACAAAAATATTAGTATTTATTTTTATTTTTATTATTGTTCGAAAGATTATTATTCGAAAATTATCAAAGAAGTTATTGAAAAATAAGTTATCTTAAAGATTTTTTCTGAGTCATCTTCTGAAAAATTTATAGTTTTAATTATAGAGAGAAAATATCCTATGAAAAATAAATGAGTGTTTATGTTTTTAATTTTTATTTTCTCTACAATATTTGAAATGTTTTATCGATGATAAGTTTCACCTCTTTGTATTTTGAAAGCTCTAAAAATTTGTTCTAATAAAAAAACTCGAATTAATTGGTGAGGAAAGGTCATTTTAGAAAAACAAATTTTTAAATTACACATGGATAATATTTCTTTTGTCAGACCCAAAGATCCACCAATCACAAAAGTTAAATGACTATTCTCCATGGATAAATCTTCGATTTTTTTAGAAAATTCTTCTGAAGTAAATTCTTCTCCTTTTAAATCTAGTGCAATTACATAAGAATCTTTTTTTATATGCTTTATAATATGATTGCATTCTTTAAACTTTATTTCCTTTTCTATAGTAGGATTTAATTTTTCAGGAATTTTCTCATCTGGTAATTCTGAGAAAGTTAATCTACAATATTTTGACAATCTTTTGCCATATTCAGATATAGCATCTCTTAAATATTTTTCTTTTAATTTTCCAACACAAATAATATGAATATTTAACATAAATTCTCCTTTTAAAAAACCAATTTGGTTTTTTACCAAATTGGGAATTATAAACTTACTAGCTTGCTATGAATATCTCTAGAAGCAACACTAAGAGATAAACTATTTTTATTATAATTATTTTGAATTAGTTCGTCTAAAACGGTTTGATAGGCTAGTTCTGGAAAGTTACTTTCTTTACTTAGGTGACCTAACATGGCACTTTTCAAACCAGATTTTAAGAGATGAGAAATGGTTTTTCCAGCAAGTTCGTTTGATAAATGCCCGAGTGGGACCTGCAATTCTTGATTTTAATGAAAAAGGATAAGTAGAACAACGAAGTACTTCTGGATCGTAATTTGCTTCTAACATAATAAATATGCTTTCTTCTAAATTCTTTAATATTTTATTAGTCATATGACCAATATCAGTTGCAATACTTATTTTTTTATTATCCTTGTAGATATTAAAACCACAAGGATTTGCAGCATCATGAGGAATAGAAAATGGATGAATTATCAAATCTCCAATTTCGAATTTATCACTTACTTCAAAAGTTTTAATATTCTTATCTAAAATTTTATCTTTTTGTTTTGGCATTGCGTCTAAAGTTTTTTGATTTACGAATACAGGCAAATTAAATTTTTTAGAAAAAGTTCCTAATCCTTGAACATGATCAATGTGTTCATGCGTTACTAAAATTCCATCAATAGAAGTAGGATCTACATTAATATCTTGCAGAGCATTTTCAATTTTTTTGCAACTAACTCCTGCATCTATTAATAATTTAGTGTTTTTAGTTTCTAAAAAAAGACTATTTCCGCTACTTCCACTATATAAACTACAAAAACTTAACATATTATTTCTTCTTTCTTTCGTTTTTTATTATAATATAGGTTACGAATAGATATTATTCTGTTACTCTTTTAATTTTAGCACCAATTTTTCTAAACTTTCCTTCAATATCTTCATATCCTCTATCAATATGCTCTAAATTATAAATTTCTGTAGTTCCTTCTGCTACTGCACCTGCTATTACTAAAGCTGCACCAGCTCTTAAATCTGTTGAATATACTGGAGCTCCAGACAATTTTTTTACCCCTTCAAAAAAAGCGTTTTTACCGTGCGCTGTTATTTGGGCGCCCATTTTATTTAATTCTTCTGTATATTGAAATCTAGATTCCCAAATACTTTCTGTAATCATACTAGTACCATTTGCTATGGATAAAACAACTCCCATTTGTGGTTGTAAATCAGTAGGAAATCCTGGATAAGGTAAAGTTTTAATATTTGCCTTACTTGGCCTTTTATTGCACCAAACCCTTATGCTGTCACCATTGTCTTGCACATTTCCACCAACTTCAATAATTTTGGCAGTAATAGACTCTAAATGTTTTGTAATACAATTTTTCAGAGTGATATCTCCTCGTGTTGCAACTGCTGCAAGCATAAAAGTACCAGCTTCAATTTGGTCTGGGACAACAGAATAGGTAGCATTTCCGTGTAATTTTTCTACACCATTTATTTTAATTACATCTGTTCCAGCACCTCTAATATCAGCACCCATGGTATTTAAAAAGTTTGCAACATCAACAATATGAGGTTCTTTAGCAGCATTATCGATAATTGTAGTACCTTTTGCTAATACACTAGCTAACATAACATTAATAGTAGCTCCAACAGAAACAATATCCATATAAATAGGACAACCCTTTAATTTTTTAGCTTTTGCGTAAATAGTACCTTTTTCTACAGTAACATTAGCTCCTAATAGTTCGAATCCTTTTATATGCTGGTCAATGGGTCTTGCACCTAATTTACATCCACCTGGCATACCAACTTCAATTTCTCCCATTCTTCCTAGCATAGCACCAATAACATAATAAGAAGCTCTAAATTTACTAGTTAAATCTAAAGGTGCTTTTGTAGTTATAATATTGGTAGTATCTACAGTAATGCTATTTTTACTGTTCCATGTAATTTTTGCACCTAATTTCTCTAATATTTCACAAGATATTTTTATATCACTTATATTTGGTAAATTTTCAATTGTACAGCAACCATCAATTAAAAGAGTTGCTGGTAAAATTGCTACTGCTGCGTTTTTTGCCCCATTTATAATTACTTCACCCTTCAAAGGAGTAGGACCTGTCACTACTAATTTTTCCAAATTAATTACCCCCATTAATATAGATACATTATTATAGATTTTTTCAAATTAAAATAGAGTGTATTTATTTTATAAACACTCTATTACTCATTCAATATAACATAAAGTTAAAAGGATTGCAACTATTTTTTTGCAGTAATTAAACCAGCTTGATTAAAAAATTCTAATACTTTAAATTTAAACTTAATATCAGCGTTAGTATCCTCAGAGACTAAAGCAAATTCTTCTTCTGACATATTATTTTCTAATAATTTTTTGGATTCTTCTGGTACAACACCAGAAGAGATATCAACAAAGCATAAAGGAGGAAACATAACACACCACCAGTTACGTCCTTTTGCTTCTCCTATTTCAACCCTTAAGGCATCATAGAAACCAGCAGGTAATGAGATATCTCCGTAATCTTTAGTTGGAAATTCAAAATTACCAATACGAATGGTAACATCGTAAGAATAGCCTTCATTTCTAATAGTTTCTAGTGCGATTTTTTGAAAAACATCTTTATTTTCTTGGACTAATGCAATTGCTTCTTGTTTGTTTTTACAATTTTTGCAAATTGAATTCATATAAGTTAATAAGCTATCACGGACTTTATATTTTAAGTTTTGATCTTCATCACGATCACTGTTAGCTAAAACATGTAAACGAAACACATTATTAGCAATATCTTCCGAAATATTTTGCGCATAAGAAAAAGCACAGATTGTAGTATAAATAAAAAGTAAAAAGGTTAAAATAGTTATCATTTTTATCTTGGGATTTTTAAATAAATTTATTATATTTTTCATATGTTACCTCCAAAAAACTTTTTTTCAAAAATATTCTTTACAATAATTATTACCAAATCAGAAAAAATTTATACAATTTGCAAAAAATGTCGATAAATTTATTTGAAATATTGTTGAAATAATATTGACATATTTAAAAATAAATGGTAAAATTTACCAGTAACCTAAAAGCGGGAAACTCAAATTCCCGTATAATTTAATAAAATTAAAGGAGCGGATTTTTAAATGGATAAAAATCAAGAAACAAAAGAAAAAATGTGTACATTTTATGCAAGTGATTATCATTTTGAAATGATAAGTTTACCATACATAAATAAAAAAATAGAAGAAGATAAAGAAGTAATAGTTTTAACAGAGAACAATTTAGAAGATACCATGAAAATTTTATTATCTAAAATGAATTTCACAGAGCAAAAAAAGAAGAAGATATTGAGAATAAATTGGAAAAATGATGATTTAAATAAATTAAAAAAAATTAATGAAAATATAAAAGAACAAAAAGAACTAATAATTTTTATAAAAGGAAAAGAAAATTATATTAAAAATATTAATAGAAATATAGAAAAATGGACAACAAGAAGTAATAAAATTAATATTGTTGATTGTTATGATATAGAAGAAGTATCGGAAAAATTAGATAGTATTACAGAAAAATATGATAAAATATTAAATACAAAGGGAGAAAAAATTCTTAGTTAGATATAAAGATGATTTAATGATTTTTAAACGAAATAAAAAGAAAAAATTAGGGAATAGGTTGCTTTTTTTGAAAAAATAGTATATAAGTAAGATTGTTAAATATAGAATAGGAAAAGGAGTTTTTATATGAATGATAATTTAGAAGAAATAAAAGCAATTTTAAAAAGACATGGTCAAGAACATTTATTAAATCATTATGAAAAAATAGATGATATTTGCAAAAAAAAATTATTAGATCAAATAAAGAATATAGATTTTCAATTAATAGATAATTTATATAGAAGTACTAAAATATCAGCTAAATCAACATCGGATAAAATAGCACCAATTGATTATTTAGATAAATACAAATTAAAAGATGAATATAAATATTATGAAAATATTGGAAAAAAAGCGATTAAAGAAGGAAAGTTGGCAGCTGTAACGATGGCAGGAGGACAGGGAACAAGATTAGGACATAATGGACCAAAAGGCACCTATGATATAGGTTTAGATTCACATAAATCACTATTTGAATTATTATGTGATAGCTTAAAAGAAGAAGGAAAAAAGTATGGAGTTATTATTCCTTGGTTTATTATGACTAGTAAGGAAAATAATAAAGCAACAGTAGAGTTTTTTGAAAAAAATAAATATTTTGGCTATCAAAAAGATAAAAATCTTTTTTTCTTTATCCAAGGCGAATTACCAATGATAGATACGGAAGGAAAAATATTAATAGGAGAAGATGGACTGATTAAATTGGCAGCTGATGGACACGGCGGGATTTATGAATCTCTTGTGAAAAGTGGAATGACTAAAAAAATGAAAGAAATGGGAGTAGAGTGGATTTTCATAGGAGGAGTAGATAACTGTTTAGTAAAAATGGTTGACCCTGTTCTTATGGGAGTTGCAATTGATAAAAAAGTAACGGTAGCTTGTAAATCTGTAGTGAAAGCAAATCCGCAAGAAAAAGTTGGAGTTTTTTGTAAGAAAAACGGAAAACCCAATGTAATTGAATATACAGAAATTACAGAGGAAATGGCAGAAGCTAGAAATGAAAATGGTGAATTATTATATGGTGAATCACATATTCTATGTAATTTATTTAGTGTAAATGCAGTAGAAAGAATGGGAGCAAGTCCACTTCCTTATCATGTGGCTTATAAAAAAGCAAAATATCTTGATAAAAATGGAAATTTAGTAGAACCAAGTTCACCAAATGCCTATAAATTTGAGGCATTCTTATTTGATGCTTTTGGGAAAGTAGATGAAATGGCAGTTCTTAGAGTAAAGAGAGAAGAAGAATTTGCACCAGTAAAAAATGCAGATTCAGCTGGAGTAGATTGCCCTAAGACAGCAAGAGAATTATATAAGAAATTTTATCATTTAGATTAATTTAAGTAAAAGGAGAGTGAAGCTTGAAAAAACTTTTTCAATACCACTCTTCTCTTATCTTTTAAAAATAAAAAAAGATAAAAAATAAATATAAAAGGTAAAGGAGAAATAAATATGAATTATTTACAGGAATATAAAAAATGGTGTGAAAGTCCTGAATTTGATGCAGACACGAAAAAGGAATTACAGGATATAAAAAATAATGAAAAAGAAATTGAAGATAGATTTTATAAAGAATTAGAATTTGGAACAGCGGGATTACGTGGGGTTATTGGAGCTGGAACAAATCGCATGAATCAATATACAGTAGGAAAGGCTACGCAAGGTTTGGCAAATTATATATTAGAACAAGGTACGGAAAATAAAGGAGTAGCAATTAGTTATGATTCAAGAATTATGTCAAAAGAATTTAGCATGCAAACAGCTTTAATTTTAAACGCTAATGGAATAAAAACCTATTTATTTGAAAACTTAAGACCTGTTCCAGAATTATCTTTTGCTGTAAGAAATTTAGGATGTACTGCAGGGATTATGATAACAGCAAGTCATAATCCAGCTAAATATAATGGATATAAAGTGTATTGGGATGATGGGGCACAAATTGTAGAACCAAGAGATAAAGATATTATTAAAAAAGTAAGAGAAATAAAAGATTATGGCGAAATAAAAAAAGTAACAAAAGAAGAAGCTAAAAAATCTGGATTGTTTCATACAATTGGAACAGATATGGATGATAAATACCTAAAGGTATTAAAGGGTCTAGTATTAAATCCTGCAATCATACGAGAACAAGGTAAATACTTAAAAATTGTATATACACCATTACATGGTACAGGAAATACAGTAACAGAAAAACTTTTGAAAGAATTGGGGTTTGAGAACGTATATGTTGTTCCAGAACAAAGTGAACCAAATGGAAATTTTCCAACAGTAGGTTATCCAAATCCAGAAGATAAAAAAGCTTTTACACTTGCTTTAGAATTAGCTAAAAAAATAGATGCTGACTTAGTGCTTGCCACAGATCCGGATGCAGACAGACTAGGAATTTATGCAAAAGATAGTAAAACGGGTAAATATATGGAATACACAGGAAATATGTCAGGATTATTAATTGCTGAATATAGGATTTCCCAAATGAAAGAAAAAGGAACATTACCAAATAATGGAATGCTTGTTACTACAATTGTATCATCGGAACTGGCTAAGGCAATTTCTAAAAACTATAATTTAGAATGTATAGAAGTCTTAACAGGATTCAAAAATATAGGAGCAGTTATGAAAAAGGCAGAAGAAAACAAAGATAGAACCTATCTATTTGGCTTTGAGGAAAGTTATGGATGTCTTATTGGAGATTATGCCAGAGATAAAGATGGAATTGCAGCGGTGATGTCACTTTGCGAAGCGGCTTGTTATTATCGATCAAAAGGAAAAACTTTATGGGATAATATGAAGGATATTTATGAAAAATATGGATACTATAAAGAAACCCAAGTTTCTATTGTTATGGAAGGCGCAGAAGGAGCTAAAAAAATTGAAGAAATGATGAATAAGATGAGAAATACACCAGTTGAAAAAATAGGAGAGTTTAGAGTATTAACATTTAAAGATTTCCAGAATAACACTAGAAAAAATATAGAAACAGGTGAGATTACAAAAATGAATATGCCAAAATCAAATGTATTATACTATGAATTAGAAGAAGATTCTTGGTGTTGTGTACGCCCTTCAGGAACAGAACCAAAAATTAAACTATATATGGGTGTTAAAGGCGTTTCAGAAGAAGATGCAATTAGTAAATTAGAAGAATTAAAAGAAGCATCCAGTAAAATGATGGAATAATATTGAAATAGAAAATAATCCCTAAGATTTTAGGGATTATTTTCTTACATAATCAATTGCACCTTTTAGACTGAATTCTGTTCAAAGTTTAAATTAATTATTTTATTCAAATATTGTAGTGTATTTTTAATTATTAGTTTATAGTATTTTTAGTTATTTTCCAATCTTCTAGATTTCTTTGGATTGTACCAAATAAATTAGCACGAATCATAGGAATGTCTTTTGAAAGAGAAAAAATAAGTTGTTTGATATCTTCTCTTTTAGATGTTCCATCCATTGGGCAAACTTTAGGCATAACTGATAAATTATTTTTTTTGATAAAACGTTTTGTGTCTTTTTCTGGTGTATAAATAAGAGGTCTAATTAAGGTTATTTTAGATCGATCCATATAACTTATAGGAGAGAAAGTTCCAATACTTCCGGTGTAAAATAGGTTTAGTAAAAATGTTTCTAGAACATCATCTTGATTATGCCCTAATGCAATTTTATTACATCCTTCACGAATAGCAATAGAATTGATAACACCTCTACGCAAATTAGCACATAAAGAACATGGATTTTTTTCTTTTCGTATGTCAAATACAATTTCTTTCGCATGGCTCTTTTCTATAAATAAAGCAATATTTAAATTATCACAAATTTTTTGTAAGAATTCTGTATTAAAAAATTCGAAACCAGGATCAATGCTAACTGCAATTATTTCAAATTTTTTGGGATAAAACCTTTGTAAGTTTTTAAAAGCGTGTAGCATTGTAATAGAATCTTTTCCACCAGACAAGCAGATTGCAATTTTATCTCCCTCTTCTATCATATGATATTCTTCAATAGCCTTTCTCATATGGCTTAAAATTCTTTGCATTTTCATCACCTATATTATTATAGCAGAACTTGTCAATAGGAATTTTAGATAGGAATATAAAAAGTAATATATTTTTAGCTATATTTCAATAAAATTTGCCTTTTTTAATAAAAAGTGTATAATTATATTGATGGAGAAAAAAAGGCAATGTTACAATTATATTGCACAAACATTACGATTATATAAAATATTTTATAATATTCTTGATAAAAGACAATATATATATTATAAATATAAAAAAGAGCAAGTCTTTCGCATCACTCATGAGTTGTTTTATTGGAATCGTTGATATTAGCTTTAGCTGGGCTTATATCAACTTTTTCTTTGCTTAAACTAAATTGATATCCTAGAATACCAACTATACCTGCCAGCACAGCTAAACAAAGAATTATAAATCCAATTCCTATGTATTTCTGCATAGGGAAGCCCCCTTTCTTTTGTATTTGCACCGAACCATCTTGCGAAAGTTAGGTGCACGGATTAATAGTTGAATTGCTAGACTTAGTAATAGAATTACTAATCTATGCACCCAACTTGAAAGGGTCAAACAACTTGTCAACACTATACCAAAAATTGAAATAGATGTTAATATTTTCTTTTATCATAAAATCCTATTTATTACAAAATATTACAAAAACGGATAAAAAGTATGTTATATAGAATTTGTGACATACATTACTTATGTAATTATTAAAAATAAAGTTGCTTTTCATAGGGTTGTAGCATTTTTTAATCTTAATATGTGAGATAACATTATTATATTTTTATACATTAACAAAAAATTTTTGCAATTTATAAAATGATATGTTAAAATAAATACATTAAAACAAGTTAATTCTAGTACAACCTTGGTACAACTTTTTAAAAGGAAAAAAGACAATATGGAATAAAAAATCCATTAAATATACTGAAATCAAGCAAAAAGCTTAAACACGTGCTTATAGCTCAGCAGGATAGAGCAGTCGCCTCCTAAGCGATCGATGGGGGTTCGAGTCCCTCTAGGCACACCAAAATAAATTATAAACTAGAAAATTTGATAACAAGGGTAGAATATGGAAAATAAAGAAAAATTTATGAAAGAAGCGCTAAAGGAAGCAAAAAAAGCATATGATAAATTAGAAGTTCCTGTAGGAGCAGTTATCGTAAAAGATGGAAAAATAATTGCTAAGGCACATAATTTGAAAGAAACAAAATTAGATACCACAAAACATGCTGAAATATTAGCGATTCAAAAAGCAAGTAAGAAACTAAAAAGTTGGAGATTACTAGAATGTGAGATGTATGTGACATTAGAACCTTGTTCTATGTGCGCAGGAGCAATAATTCAATCTAGAATAAAAAAAATTTATATAGGAACTTTAGATAAAAAAACAGGTGCTGTTGGCTCTGTTTTAAATCTATTTGAAGATTATACATTTAATCATAAAGTAGAGGTAGAAAAGGGAATTTTACAAGAACGATGTGAAATAATGCTAAAAAATTTTTTTAAAATGCTAAGAAAAATGAAAAAAGAGAGTAAAATAGAATAGAATAAAAAATAACTATAAAAATGGAGGAACATATGAAGGAAAAAATAAAATCTATCATGAGCAAAAAAACCTTTCACATTTGTATGATAATTGTAATTATAGCAATTATTTTATTTGTTTTAGGAATTATCATATTGCGATATAATGTAGAAGGAGAAATAGATATGCCATTTAAATTAACAAAAATTACTCTAATTAGTTCTTCAGAAGGAATTGATAAAGAATCAGGGGAAAATAAATGGGCATTTGATATTAATCAAAATAATGATATTTATCTTTATATTGAAAAAAATAAAGAATACACCAAACAAGAAGCAATAAAAAGTATTGTAGTTGATAATATTATGGTCCAAAAGGAAAAAGATAAAGGTATGATTAATTTTTATCAACCAAATACATTACAAGAGCGGAGGGACTTTTCGAAATATACAACAAAACTTAATGCAAAAAATAGAATATCAAGGAGATATGGAGTCAGATATAAAGAATTTAAAAATATCCAATCAAGGTGGAATTATTGCCTTTCGATATGCCAATGATAAAATAGCAGAATATGTTTCAAATGATCAAGAAATTAATCATAGTGAATTATTAAAAAAATCAAATATAACGGAGGAAGAGTTAAATGCTAAACTGTCTTTTGATTTAACTATAAAAATGGAATCAGACAAGCAATATAAGACAACTATTTCCTTGGACACACCTGTTCAAGGTGTAATCGAAAGAGGTACTACATCCAATGAAATAACAGATTTGAAAAATGTAATTTTTAAAAGAACAAAAAATTAGGAATTTTACTTGATAAAATATAAAATTCATTATATAATAAAAATGGTATGTGCTTAATCTTTGTATGGAGAGTATACCAATAAAGACCTATGAATCTTGTCAGGTCCGGAAGGAAGCAGCAATAAGTAGTTTATCTTTATGTGGAGTACTTTCCATAGAGAGATTTTAGCATCTACCATTTTTTATCATATAAAGGATGTGAAAAAATATGGGGTACACAGCTCTTTATAGAAAATTCAGACCCCTTACATTTTCAGAAATTGTAGGGCAAGAACATATAACAAGAACTTTAAAAAATCAGATTATTGCAGGAAGAGTCGGACATGCATATTTATTTAATGGAGGAAGAGGCACTGGAAAGACATCGGCAGCAAAAATTTTAGCAAGAGCGATTAACTGCTTAAATTTAAAAGATGGAGAGCCATGCAATGAATGTGAAATTTGCAAGGGATCAATTAATGGATCTCTTACAGATATTGTAGAAATGGATGCAGCATCTAATAATAGTGTAGAAGATATTAGAAGTATTCGTGAAGAAGTTAATTTTTTACCAACTAAAGCAAAATATAGAGTGTATATTATAGATGAAGTACATATGTTATCAACAGGAGCTTTTAATGCACTTTTGAAAACATTAGAAGAGCCACCAGAACATGTTAAATTTATATTAGCAACTACTGAGCCACAAAAATTACCTGCTACTATTTTATCGAGATGTCAAAGGTTTGATTTTAAAAGGATTTCAAATGAAAATATTATAAAGAGATTAAAAATTGTTTGTGAAAAAAGTAATATAGAAATAACGAAAGAAGCACTAACAATTATAGCCGTACTTTCGGAAGGAGCAATGAGAGATGCTTTATCTATTTTAGAAAGATGTGTACAAGATGGAGAGAATAAAATTGATGAAGAGAAGATTAAAGATTTAGTTGGAATTCCTAAAATGGAGTATGTGCATCAGTTGACGGAAAGTATTCTTCAATATAATGTAAATAAGGCTTTAGAAACTGTAGATATTATTTTGAAGGAAGGAAAAGATATTACAAATCTACTTTGGGAAATGATTAAATATGTTAAAGATCTATTAATTTATCAATCGACAAAACATTTAGAATTATATAATGAAGAGGAATTGAAAAAGATAAAATATCTTTCAGAAAAAGTTTCAAAAGAAAAGTTAATAGATATGGTCTATCAATTATCACAATTAGAAAATGATATAAAATGGACAACACAAAAAACCATTATGTTTCAAGCTGGAATGATTCGATTATGCAATAAACAACAAGAATGTAGTTCTAATATAGAAGAACGTGTAGAGAAAATAGAAAACTATTTAAAAGTAAATAATAAAGAAGTGCCTATTCAGAATATATCAACGCAAAATGTAAATTCGAATCGAATACAAAAAATAGAAGTTAATTCAAATAGCAAAAGAAGTGAACAGTCTAAATCTTTAAGTAATATTAAAACTAAGAATAATGAAGTAAAAAAGTTTTCAAATGAATCGGAACAATATTGGCCACAGATTCTAAAGGATTTAAAGCAAAGTGGTAAGATTGTGTTATATACTAATTTAATGAATACAAAGGCAAAAGAAATTAATGATATGACAGTGGGAATTGAATTTCCAAATGGAATGACATCTTTTGGAAAAACAGTACTAGAAAAACCTGAAAATATCAAAGAAATATCAAATTTAGTTTCGATAGCTTGTGGGAAAGAAATGCAAATTAAATATATTATTCAAAATAATGAGGTGCATCAAATGACACAAGAAGAAAATTTAAAAAATTTAGCAAATGAATCAGATATACCATTTCAAGTTATTGAATAAAATAGAAAAAGGTAAAGAAGAAAGGAGAATTTAAAATGGCAAAAAGAGGTGGATTCCCAGGAGGAATGGGAGGATTTGGAGGAATGAATCTTAATAATTTAATGAAAGAAGCTAAAAAAATGCAAGCGGATATGGAAAAGTCACAAGCAGAACTAGCCACAAAAGAATTTGAAGCATCGGCAGGTGGAGGAGCAATTAATGTAAAAGTTTCAGGAGAAAAAATGATAAAAGAAATTAAAATAAATCGTGAAGTAGTTGATCCAGAAGATGTAGAAATGCTAGAGGACTTGATTTTAACTTGTGTTAATGAAGCATTAAGAAAAGTAGATTCAGCACAAGCTGCTGAACTAGGGAAGTTTAATATACCAGGATTAATGTAGCTAAGACTTGGAGGAATTGAAATGTCACTATATTCGCCATCAATTGAAAAATTAATAGAAAGTTTTGAAAGATTACCAAGCATTGGTCATAAAACAGCAGCAAGATTAGCTTTTTATATGCTAAATTGTTCAGAAGAGGAAACAAATGAATTTGTTTCCTCTATTATCAATGCTAAAAAAAATTTAAAATATTGTAGCAAATGTTACAATATATCAGATACAGATCCATGTAGTATTTGTAAAAATCCCAAAAGAAATCAAAAGATTATTTGTGTTGTAGAAGATGTAAGAGATATTATTGCTATGGAGAAAACACATGAATTCAAAGGCGTTTATCATGTTTTACATGGTTCGATTTCGCCTATGAATGGAATTGGACCAGATGATATAAAAATAAAAGAGTTATTATCAAGATTAATGGGAGGAGAAATACAAGAAGTTATTTTAGCAACAAATCCTCGAGTAGAAGGTGAGGCGACTGCAATGTATTTGTCAAAATTGATAAAGCCTTTAGGTGTAAAAGTAACGAGAATTGCTCATGGAATTCCAGTAGGTGGGGACTTAGAATATACAGATGAAATCACTTTAACAAAGGCATTAGAGGGAAGAAGAGAGATTTAAATATTAAAATAAAGAAAGCCTAGTGTGAAATTTTACATGAAGTTGTCAACAAAAAGTAGACACAAAAAAGCAGTACTATGGAAACCCTAGTTGAATTCTATATTCAACTGGGGT
>CANRKZ010000027.1 GCA_947631335.1 uncultured Clostridia bacterium | reverse complement strand
AATGAGAACAGATTTACAGTCTGCCGCCTTTAGCCACTCGGCCACCTACCCAAATATTAAATTATAATGGTGCTCCCTCAAGGATTCGAACCTTGGACCCACCGGTTATGAGCCGGTTGCTCTGACCAACTGAGCTAAGGGAGCATACCTCTATGTTTAGCACAAGTAAAAGTATAACGTATTTTTTTTTAATTGTCAATACATTTTTAAATTTTTCACTCCAAAAGTAAAAAATTCCTTTTTTTAAATTTCTATTTCTTGATAAGTAGTAACTATTTTTGCTCCTTGCTTTATTAGCTCATTTGTTCCAGCAGAATTAATCGAATTAATATTCCCTGGTACAACATATACATCTCTTCCCTGATCCAAAGCAAAATCAACTGTTATGAGAGTTCCACTTTTCTTTTTTGCTTCAATCACAACAATTCCTTTACTCATACCACTAATAATTCTATTTCTTGCCGGAAAATTCATTTTTTGAGGTTTTGTTCCCAAAGGATATTCGGAAATAATTGTTCCTCCCTTTTTTAAAATTTTATTCCATAAATCTAAATTTTCTTTAGGATATACATTATCTAGTCCATTTCCTACTACGGCAATTGTTTTTCCGTTTGCGGATAAAGTTCCTATATGAGCATAACTATCCACCCCTTTTGCTAAACCACTTACGATATTAAGATTTTTGTTTGCTAAATTGTATGCAAAATATTTAGCAACGTTTTTACCATATTCAGTTGCTTCTCTACATCCTATAATTGCAATAGACTTATTATTCAAAATATCTTTATTTCCTTTTATATATAAACTAATTGGTGGATCATAAATTTCTTTTAAAATTTTCGGGTATTCTTTATCTACAATCGAGATAATATCGATTTGTTGTTTTTGCATGTAATCCATATGCTTGTATATATTATTTTTTATATTTTCGTCTAAGATATTTTCTGCTAATAAATCTCCTATTCCCGAAATTTGTAATAATTCTTTTTTCGTTAAATAATATATAATTTCTGGTGTTTGATATTTTTCTAATAATATTCGTTTTCTTTTATTTCCTAAATTCTTTATTAATGATAACCATATCCAGTATTTTTTATATTCTAAGTCTCTCAAGCAATCTTCCTTTCCTGTTTTTATAACATATTCCTTTTTATTATTTATTTGGAATTTATAGACAGAATTGTCTAATGATAAAATTAAATTGATCAAAATTAATTTTTATATTACCATATTTGAAATTTTTTGTAAATAACTTGTTGCATTTTTATGTAAAAAAGTGATTACACTTTATATATAGTGTAATCACTTTTAATCAATCTAAAAATTTCTATTAGATATCTTTTACTAAAAATAAATGTTTTTAGTATTTTTCTTTATAGTATAAGTATTATTAGTACTTTCCTTCTATTTACTTATTTATAAAAATCTTATTCAGATACATGATAACATTATTATATTATCTATTTTGCTCCTTAGTTGCTTTTATTACATTGTGCATAAGCATTGCTATAGTCATTGGTCCGACTCCCCCTGGTACTGGTGTTATATAACTTGCTTTTTTCTGCACATTTTCAAAATCAACATCTCCAGTTAATTTTCCATTCTCTGTTCTGTTAATTCCTACATCAATTATAATAACCCCTTCTTTTACCATATCTTCTGTGACAAATTTAGATTTTCCAATTGCTGCAATTATAACATCTGCTCTTCTAGTATATTGTTTTATATTTTCTGTCTTCGAATGACATACTGTAACAGTTGCATTTTTTTGTAAACAACATTGAATTAATGGTTTTCCAACAATATTACTTCTTCCTAAAATCACAACATTCTTTCCAGTTAGATCAATATTATATTCTTCAAACATCTTAATTACCCCGTAAGGAGTACAAGAAATAAAAGTCTCTTCTCCAATACAAAGTTTTCCTATACTAGATGGAGTAAATCCATCTACATCCTTTGCATAAGTTATTGTTTTAAAAGCCTCATTAATATTTAAATTCTCGGGTATTGGACTTTGCAATAAAATTCCATTAATTTCTTTATTGTCATTTAGTTCTTTGATTAAATTTAAAAGTTTTTGTTGTGTTACTTCTTCTCCTAAAAGATATTCCTCATATTCAATTCCTACTTCATGACATGCTTTACTCTTGTTTCTAACATAGACTTTAGAAGCAGGATTTTCTCCAACCATAACCACTGCTAATTTAGGAATAATTCCTTTTTCTTTTAACTCTTCACATTCTACTTTTAAATTTTGTCTTATTTTTTTTGCTAAGGCTTTTCCATCAATTATTATAGCCATTTTTTCTATTTCTCCTTTTCCATCTATCTAATATATATTTATACTTCATTAATTCCTTGTATTTTATATTCAATATCCTTCATATCCGGAAACATCTCTTTTACTCTTTTTAAGGTCAGCATTAACATTTTTGGTTGAGGGTTCTTTTTATGATTTGATAATAATTTTTGTGTATAACAATTTTCTGCGGTTTTAAATAATACATATCTATTTCCTACATAGGTGTAATAAATTTGATATCCATCTCTTAAATCCATCCACATTTTTTCAAATGTATAATTTTCCATAAGTTCTCCTTTCGCTAGTTAATTTATTTTACCATTTTCTCAAATTCTATTTCTGATATAATTTTTACTCCTAATTTTTGTGCCTTTTCTAGCTTACTTCCAGCATTTTCTCCTGCCAATACATAATCTGTTTTTTTAGAAACAGATGTAGAAGTTTTTCCACCTAACTTTTCTATGATATTAAATGCTTCTTCTCTTGTATATTTTTCTAATCCCCCTGTTAATACAAATGTCTTTCCTTCTAATCGATTATCTTGATTTATTTCTTCTATACTTTCTGTATTAACTCCTGCATTCTTTAATTTTTGAATTAAATCTATTGTCTGTTCTTGTAAGAAAAATTCCCTTATACTATTTGCTACAATTGGTCCAATATCGTTTATCATACTTAACTCTTCTGCTGTTGCACACATTAAATTATCTATATTTCTATATTTTCTTGCCAATATTTTTGCTGCTTTGCTTCCTACATGTCTAATTCCTAATGCAGTAATTAGTCGATATAAATCATTTTTTTTACTTTTGTTGATACTATCTATTAAATTTTGTGCAAACTTCTTTCCATTTTTCTTTAGTGATGCTATTTCTTCAAATTTCAAAGTATAAATATCAGCAATATTTTCAATTAATTTTCTTTCTAATAATTGGCTAATAATATTTTCTCCCAGACCGTCAATATTCATAGCATCTCTAGATACAAAGTGAACTAAATTTCTGAACAATTTTGCTGGACATTCAATTCCTGTACATCTTATAGCTGCTTCTCCCTCTTCTCTTACTGCTTCTGCTCCACACACAGGACATTTATTTGGCATTTCAAAATCTTTTTCATTTCCTGTTCTTTTATTTTTATCTACCTCTACAATCTCTGGGATTACATCGCCCGCTTTCTGTATTACAACTGTATCTCCAATCTTTAATTCTTTTTGTTTAATAAAGTCTTCATTATGAAGTGTAGTTTTAGATATGGTTGAACCATCTACTTTTACAGGTTCTAATATTGCCATTGGTGTTATAACTCCTGTTCTTCCTACCTGACAAATGATATCTTTTAAAATTGTCTCTTTTTTCTCTGGTGGATATTTATAAGCTACTGCCCATCTTGGTGTCTTAGCTGTAGTTCCTAGGATTTCTCTAAATTTTAAATCATCAACTTTCACTACTGCTCCATCAATTCCAAATGTTAACTTTTCTCTTTCGTCCCCTATTTTTCGAATTGCTTCTTCTATTTCTTTTATGTTATTGCAACAAATACGAACGGGATTTACATTAAATCCTAGTTTTTCCATATATTGAAGTTCTTCAAAATGCGAATTAAATTCTTTCTTTTCTATTTTTTGCACATTGAAGATATAAATATCTAATGGTCTTTTGGCAGTTATTTTATCATCTAATTGTCTTAAAGAACCAGCTGCAGCATTTCTTGCATTGGCAAATAACTCTTCTTCATTTTCTTCTCTTTCTTGATTCATTCTTTCAAAGTCTCTTTTACTAATAAAAACTTCTCCTCGAACCGTTATATCAATCTTTTCTGTTAGTTCCATTGGTATTGTCTTAATTGTTTTTAAATTTTGTGTTACATCTTCTCCTACTAAACCATTTCCTCTTGTAGCTCCTTTTATAAATTTCCCATTCTTATATTCTAAAGATGCTGATAGCCCATCTATTTTTGTTTCAACTACATAGGTTCTATTTTTTATTGAGTTTTCCTCTGCTTTTTCTTCTATTTTTTCTACGTAATCTATTACTTCTTGCATACTAAAAACGTCTTGTAAACTTTGCAATGGTACTTCATGTGTTACTTTGATAAATCCTTCTTTAGCATGGCCTCCAACTTTTTGTGTCAAGGAATTATCAGATTTGAATTCTGGAAACTCTTTTTCTAAATTACGTAATTCAACCATAAGCATATCATATTCAAAATCTGATATTTCTGGATTATCTTCATCATAGTATTTTTTTGCATGATGCTCTACTAAATTTCTTAATTCTTCTATTCTTTCTTGTGCTTGTTTTTTATTCATTTTTTGCACCTCTTAAATCATTTTATTTTTCTTATTATATACAATTTTTATAAAAAAATAAAGGAATTTTATAAAATTCCTTTTCTTTGATTTTATTCTGCTTTAGCAAATATAATCAATCTTGCCTTACTGTTATCTGTGCAAGTTGATAAGGTTACTTCTGGCTTTCCTCCAGTATCTCTTTGATAAAACGAGGTGTCTTCTGGTGTAGTCTCGAATTTATTATAAATCGTATAAGTTAATTTCTTTCCGTCATTGTCTGTTATATATATTTTATCTCCAATATTTAATTTTTTATTATTTGAGAAAAATAATCCATTTCTATAATTATGACCTATAATTACACTATTTCCTGGTTGATTCAATCCAGAACCATACAAAAATGCCACTGCTGTTTCAATTGATTTTTTAGTTACTTTTTCAAGCACTGGATATTTAAAATTTGTCGCTGGTATTTCCATTGTTCCTAAGACACCAAAACCTTTATATGTTTTTTTGTTTTTAGTTGTTGAACTACTATCCTTTATTTGATCAAATGGATTGGTACCATTTATATCAGCAACTGAATTATCTCCCGCTTCTCCATCTGTTACATCTCCTTGAAAATTATCAACAAAATCAGATGTTTCTTTTGTTATAATATAATTTTGATAATACTCATATGCTAAAAACCCTAATAATCCAATAATTGCTATAATTACAATTACTAATATTACAGTTAATACCTTACTATATTTACTTTCAAACATATCTTACCTCCGTAAATTTTCTACTATTTATAGTATAACACATATATAAAAAAAATGGAATACTAAAAAAATAGTTTTACTAATTTCTTCTGTAAAACTATTTTTTAAAATCACTATACAATTTTCTCTCCAAATTGTTTTCCTGCTAATAAATGAAAATGTAAGTGCATAACTTCTTGTCCGCCATCTTTACCACAATTCACAATAACTCTATACCCTTTTTCTTTCACACCTTGTTCTTCTGCAATTTGATTAATTGCACTATAAATCTTTCCAACTAAAATTTCATCTTCTTTCTTAAGATAAGCAAGTGATGTAATATGTTTTTTTGGTATTACTAATATATGGATAGGAGCTGCTGGATTAATATCTTTAAAAGCTAATATTTCGTTATCTTCGTAAACTTTTGTGGATGGTATTTCTCCTCTTATAATTTTACAAAATAAACAATCTTCCATTTTTATCTCCTCTTAATACTTTTTATTCTAAATTTCGAAATTATTCTTTTATTAAAATTGCTTTAATTCTTCTTACTCCTGATGAGCTTGATTCCTCTTTTTTTATTTTAAATTTTCCTAATTCTTTTGTATTAGTTACATGCGGTCCTCCACATAATTCTTTTGATATATTTCCTATTGAATAAACCGTTACAATCTCTGGATATTTCTCTATAAACATGCACTCTGCACCTGATTTTATAGCCTCTTCTTTTTTCATTTCTTGTTTTGTAACAGGAAGTTCTTCTTGAATCCATTTATTTACTAAATCTTCTACTTGTTTCTTTTCTTCTTCTGTTAATTTATGATCACAATTAAAATCAAATCTCATTCTATCTACTGTGATATTAGAACCTCTTTGGTGAGCATCTTTTCCAATTACTTGTTTTAAAGCAGCATTTAAAAGGTGAGTTGCTGTATGGTACGCAATTGTTTCTTTTGTTTGTTCTGCTAAACCACCTTTGAATTTTGCTTCAGAACCTGCTCTTGATTTTTCTTGGTGTTTTTTAAATAATTCCTTAAATTCTTTTTGATTAATTTCATAATCATTTTCTTCTGCTAATTCTTTTGTTACTTCTGGTGGAAAACCATAAGTATCATATAATTTAAAAACAATCTCTCCTGGAATTAATTTTGTATTACCAAGTCTATCTATTGCTTTTTTGAATTCTTTTTCTCCATTAGCAAGTGTTTTTACAAACTTATCTTTTTCTTCTAACATTACTGTTTTTATTAATTCTTTATTTTTTTCTAGTTCTGGATACATTTCCTTTAATATTTCAACATTTAGATTAATAAGTGTAGATAATTCTTCTAAATTTATTTGTAATTTATTTAAATGTCTTATCATTCTTCTAATTAATCTTCTTAGAACATATCCTCGATCTAAGTTACTTGGTTTTCCTCCATCTGAAATAATCATTATGCTAGAACGTAAATGTTCAGCAACAATCCTTCTGCTTTCTATAGAATCCACTTTTTGTAGCTCTTCTAATCTTTTCATAATAGGTGCAAATAATTCTGTATCAAATGGTGTTTCTTTTTTCTGCAATAGCATTGTCATTCTCTCTAATCCCAATCCTGTATCTACATTTTTTTGTTTTAGCTTAGTATAACCATTTTTATCTTTGAAATATTCCATAAATACATTATTCCAAATTTCTACATATTTACCACAATCACAAGATGGTTGACAATTTGGGCCACATGCTGATTTCCCTGTATCATAAAACATTTCTGTATCTGGTCCACATGGTCCTTCTTCTCCTGCTATCCACCAGTTATCATCTTTTCCATAATAATAAATATGATCTTCTAATATTCCTGATTTTTTCCAGGCTTGTGCTGCAACTTCATCTCTAGGACAATCTTTATCACCTTTAAAACATGTTACAAATAATTTTTCTACTGGTATTCCTAATTCTTTGGTTAAAAACTCAAAACTCATACTAATAGATTCTTCTTTGAAATAATCTCCTAGTGACCAATTTCCAAGCATTTCAAAATATGTTAAATGGCGATTATCTCCAACTTCATCAATATCGTTTGTTCTAACACATTTTTGAAAATCTGCAAGTCTTGTTCCTTCAGGATGTTTTTCTCCCAAAAAATATGGTACAAGTGGTTGCATTCCAGCTGTTGTAAACAATACAGATGGATCATTTTCTGGTATTAACGGTGCAGATGGAATTACTGCGTGTCCATGTTTTTTAAAGAATTCTAAATATTTATTTCTGATTTCAATTGCTTTCATAAAATCTCTCCTATTATCTAATTAACTTATAAAATTATACTTCAAAAAGCTGAAAAATGCAAGAAATTTTATCTTATAGTTTAATGTTTTATTTATTTTTCTTTAGTTTTTCTATTTCTTTTTATTGAGCATTCTTATTTCTTGTATATCTCTTATCTCAAGATTATGTTTTAATAGTTTTAGCAATTTTAATTTTCTTCCTTTTTCTATTGTTTTTTCTTTTCCCAACAAATAAAAAAATAAAACATACCAAATTCATACAAGAAATCTGGCATGTTTTATTTACTATATATTTAATTCTCCATTCATACACTTAACAGTAGTTAAAGTATCTGCTCCCGTTTTCCATAAGCTATCTTTAGTTATACTATTCCACTCTTCTATAGTTCCTGAGTACTTAATTGTTGTTAATTTTGTACATGTTTCAAAGCAATAATTTTCTATTCTTTTACAATTTGTCCCTATTGTTACATCCTCTAAATTTGTGCATCTCCAAAATGTATTAAGTCCTGTTGCTTGTGAATTTAAATTTACACTCTTCAAATTTGTACAATCTTGAAAAATCTGACTTCCTATTGTTTTTACACTTTCAGGTATTGTAATATTTTCTAAACTTGCACATCTATAAAATACTTTACTTCCAATCTCTGTAACATTTTTAGGTATTACAATACTTGTCATCTTTTCATTGAAAGAAAAAGCTCCTATGCCTATCTTTTCCACTTTTTCAGATATACTTATGTCTCCTGCTATTTCCGTAGGAGCTTGAATTAACTGTTTTTCATCCATACTGTACAAAATACCATCTAATACTTTATAATTCTTATTTTCTGCATTTACCTTTAATTCTTTTAAACTTGTACATTTATAAAATACACCTATAGCTGCAAAATCAATATTTTCTGAAGTAATTATGAAATCTGTTAAATTACTACAATATTCAAATGCATAAGCATCTATTTTCTTCACATTATTATTTATAAAAACGTTCTGTAGACTTGAACATCTCTCAAAATCGTCAAACCCAACATTTTCTGAATTTATATTCGCAGATATTAAGTTACTACAACAAAAAAATACTTTTTCTCCCATACTTTTAATATTTTCTCTTATTATAACATTTTTAATATTCATATTTTGCTTGAAAGCATAGTTATTTATTTTAATTATGGGTTTATTATTGTATTCATATGGAATAACAAGATTTGGATTGTTACAATTTCCTATTCCTGAAACAGCATATGAAACAATATTTTCATCTACTTGTGTGACTTTTCCACTTGCATCTAATCCTTCAAATGCTAAATCATTACAAATTCTATAATACTCTACGTTAATTTCTGTATCTTCATTAATTGTACCTTCCACATAGTCTCTTATCGGAAGATATCCTTCTATTTCTGGAGATTGTACATAATATCGCCCTGACGTTATTGTTTGCATATACGACTCTTTTAGTGGACTTCCATTTTCATCTATATAATTTATTTTTAATAATACTGCAAATTCTACTCCTGTTTCTCTTAGCCATTTCCTTTCTGTTTCATTTAGTCCTATATATACTATTTTATCTTGTTTTATTGCTATTCTTCTTTCATAACTTTTTTTAAAATTAGGTATTATCTGTATGATTTCATCATATCCTTGTGCATTAAATTTATTGCTTTCTTTTCTATCTCCTAATTTTTCAGTATAATCGGAATAAATAGCTATATTTAATTCTTCTTGAAATGATGCTATATCACTTTTAAATTCTGATTCTTTTGCTTTTTCAATCCATCCATTATCCCCAATCAATGTTCTTATTATTACTCCTGCTAATATTAATAGCACAATCATTGTTACCACTAATACTATTAAAGTTATTCCTCTTTCATTTTTCCATTCTATTTTTTTCATTAAACCCCTCTTTTATTCTAAATATAATTTTATATGTATTATAATATTTATAATTATTTTTTGCAATAATTTCTTTTTAAATATTAAAACTGTAATATTTCATATGTATAAAATTATCCTTTTCTTTTTTGTTAAAATCGTGTATAAATTAATAATATCAATTTAAGTGTTAACATGAAATTCTAAAAATCAAGAAACATGTAAAAAGGTCATGATTGACTACAAAAAACACCTGGTTCACTAAAATTTTTTCAACAATATTATCTTCAACATCAAAAAGAAAATAATACTTATTCAATATTTAATTAATTTATATAAATATTGTAAAACCTCTATTGATTGTATAATTAAATTCTCAAATGTATCTAACTTTTTAAATAAAAAACAAGCTAATATCAAATTACTATTTATTTGCATTAACTTGTTTTTATTTATTATATATCCATTTGACTTCCTAAAAAAGTTGCTGCTGATTGAGCTACTTTCTTTTCCACTTCATCCATTTTTTTATTTGCCTCTTTTGACATAAGTATGACAGTTCCAATAGTATCCCCATTAGATATAATTGGGTATACAATTTGTGCATTATTTCTTCTTTCTTGATTATCGTTTTTAGTTATTGGCATAGATCTATCACTATTTTCTTTGCTTGTATAAACTTCTTTATCTTGCATTAATTGTTCTAATTCTTTACTAACATCTTGTTCCAAAAATTCTTTTTTTGAACCTCCAGATACTGCTATAATAGTGTCTTTATCTGTAATACATGCAATATGACCTGTTGTCTTTGATAAAGTTTCAGCATATCCTGCTGCAAACTCAGAAAGTTCTCCAATTGGGGAGTATTTTTTTAAAATAACTTGTCCTTCTCTGTCCGTAAATATTTCTAAAGGATCTCCTTCTTTTATTCTTAAAGTTTTTCTTATCTCTTTTGGAATAACAACTCTTCCTAAATCATCTATTCTTCTTACAACTCCAGTTGCTTTCATAATTTTCCTCCTTCATTTTAGCATATTTTCGTTTTATAATCTTATTATTACAAAAGAGGTAAAAATTATTCATTTTTTTGTTTTTTATTTATCAAACTAAAAAAGTCTAAAAATATTTTAGACTCTTCTTTTTACTTTGTTTCTTCTATTTTATCTTCTTTTTTTGGCATAAAACTAATTTTATATTTATCCAAAATATATTCTAAACTTTTTGAAAATTCTTTTAGCATAACAATTTTTATCGTCGGTTCCTTTCCTTTTAAATAGTCATCAATAACTTGCTTTAATTGTTTAATATTCTTCATTTCTGGTTCAATTTTTTTAGTATATCTTTCTGCTCTATCTAAAAGTTTTTCTTTAATCAATACAATATCTTCATTACTAGCACAAGATATTCTTTGGAATAACTGGAAAGTATCATAGTATTTAAAAATTGGGATTTCCATACATTCTTTATCAAATCTTTCATAAAATTGTTCCATTTTCATTGGAATATATTTCATGATATCTTCTGCTTTTTCTTTATACATTTTGTCCAATAGTTGATCGTTTAACGTATGAAAATGTTTTAAAATATCTTCCATATCTTCTGCTACTTCTTCAATTGCAATTTTTCCCAATTCCTCTTCTACATTATAACAATATTGAGAAGATAGTGAGGCTATATTCATACCATTTAAAAATACACTTTTTAATGTTCTTAAATCATATTTGATTAATCCTTTTCTTGAAAAATAACTAAAATACGCAAACAATTTTACAATATCAATTAAAACGATTTTTCCTTCTTTTATATCTTCTATAATTTCATTTATAACTCGATCAAATTGATCATCTGATATTTTCCAATATTCCTCTGTAAGTAATCTTTTATATGATGGTAAATTTTCAGTATCTACTGTATTTCTTATGGTTTCCATATTCTCTTTAAACAATTTCATATCAAAGATACGTGTTCGTATATAATATTCTATAAACTTAAAGAAACGATATTCTGATTTAAAGTTATAATAATAATTATTATCAAATTCTTTAATATAAAATTGCCTATTATCCATTAAAATTCGAGAGGATACTAAAATAGCTTTATATTCCTCATTATCTTTTATATGAATAAATTTATCCTTTGTTATTTTTCCGGCTTTAATTTCAAAAGATACTGCAATTGTAAAAATTAGCATAGTTTGCATAACTCTATAATTTGTATTAGGATATGATTTATTCACCATTTCATAAATTTTTTTAAAATCATTCAAGGCATGTTTCAAAATCCTTAAATTCTTTGTTCCACTCTTATTAAATGTGGAAATAATATATCCTGTATTTTCTCTTAAAAATCTGATCAAATCTGGATTATCTTCATAGCGCATTAAAATTCCATTTATAATATAATCAAATTTTGGTGCATATTCAAAAGTTTCTCCAATTAATTTTTCCTTGATTCTTTCATAATCATTTGCTTTATCAAAAACATGCTCTATCTTATTTTGAATTTTTTCCACTATTGGTTTATCTGTTTTATTTAGTTCATTTTGCTTATCTAATAAATAGGTAGCAATAAAAGTTTTCATCTCTAAATTTGAACTTTTTAATTTTGTTGCTAATTCTTTTTCATTACAAATGATGATTGTCTTAATATGATCGTGTTCAACAAAATTATTAATATACCCTAATATATCTATAACATCAACATTAGCTCTTTCTAAGTCATCAAAACAAAGTACTTTATCCTCTGTAGAAAAAAATTCAGCATAATCTACCTTGTCGCCATTTTGTGTTACACCAAAAAAGTTTGCCATATCAATTCCGGTTTTTGCATATTCCGGTATTGTTCGTTGATCATTAGCATTCATAAATTTTCTTAAGTTCTTATCCATTAATTGAGTTGTCTCGATAAATATCTTTTTACTGATTTCTTCTAAGTTAGAGATTCCATATAGGGACATATAGATAGTGGTATACCTTTTTCCATTTAATTGCATAGATTCAATTTTTTTCTTTATTTTATTATTCCAAAAATACGTCTTTCCTGAACCCCACTCACCGTTAAGCATAACGGCATAATCTGTATAGTCTGATCTTATATAATCTAATATGCTTTCAACTAAATCTTCCATATTTCCTCCTTTGTTATATTAAAAATTAATCTTTAGCAATTGTTAATACTCCTATTTTTATAGGATATCCTTTTTTTAAAATTTTACAACATTCGTTAACTGTACTACCTGTTGTATAAATATCATCAAATAAAAGTATGCTCTTTTTTCTTAGTCTTTTATCATTTCTTAGTTCATATACACCTTGTATATTTTTTACTCTATTCTCTTTATTTAACTTACTTTGTTCTACAATATTTATTTTTTTTAACAAACAATCATTTTCCAATTGTATTTCTATATTTTTAGCTATTTCTTTAGCTAGAAGGTAACTCTGATTATATCCTCTTTCTCGATATCGTTTTTTACTAATCGGAACTGGAATTATTGTATCATAAGATTTTAAAATTTGAAAGAATTTTTCATTTTTTAACAAAAAATTTGTAAAAGTTTTATATAAATATGATTTATCTTGAAATTTATACTGTAAAATTAATTTTCTTATTATTCCTTCATACTTAAAGATATAAAAATGTTCATCGAATAAATTCTCTTCATTTTGATTTTTTTCTATTCCATATATCGCTTCTTTTTTCAATACTTTATAACATTTGTTACACAAAAAATTTGTATCTAATTTTCCACATATTCCACACGTAGGTGGATAAATTAAATTTAAGACACTGGGGACAGTGGTTATTTGTATTATATTTTTGTCATTTTTTGTCGTTTTATCCATTTAGCCACCTATAAAGAGTTGCTCGGCTTATTTTTAGAATCTCTGCAATTCCTTTTTTGGAAAATTTGTATTCATTTGCAATTAGATAACAAATAAACTTTTTAGTATCATTTTTGTTAATATCTTGAAAATCAATCCTTTCTTTTAATAAAAAATCATTTAAAATGCTTCCTAAATCAGTTTCTTGTTGTCTTAGTTTTAAATCTTTATATTCTATTGATTGAAATTTTTCGATATAATTATTAGAAGAATCAAAAATAAATTTTAAAATTCTTTCATGAATAAATCCTGTTTTTTTCAAATAATCATTATAAGAAGAATAAATATAGTCACTTTCTTTTTTTACAATTCCTGCTTTTACCGGATTCATATGTATATATTTTATACAAGTATATAATTGTGTTCTTGTCTTTATCGGAACAGATTTAAACCTATTTCTATACACATAACCAACTCTGTTTCTATCTTTATTATAATACATTGCATAAATTGAATTTACCTGTCTCATAAAATTACTAATATTTTGAATTTTATCAGAATATAGCAACATGTGAACATGATTATTCATAATACAATATGCAATAATATCTATTTTGAATTCTTTGAAGTATTTATTTAACAAAAATAAATACTTCTTTTTATCGTCTTTTGTTTGGAAAATATTTTCTTTGTTAATTCCTTGTACTATGTGGTGACATAACGTTTCTCCTAATAATTGTCTGCTAGTTCTTGGCAATTTATTTCTCCTTTCTACATTACATAATATAAAGATTATTATAGTATATCTTTTGCAACTATTCAAATTTTTTCATCGCAAATTCAAACATATTTCAACAAAGAAAATGAGACAGTAAGCGACTGTCCCTACTGTCTCATTTTATATTCTAAACCTGTGTTTCTTTTTTTACTGTCAATATTTTGAATCATAAATTTTACTATTTTTTCACTTCCAATTACAATCAGTAATTTTTTTGCTCTTGTAATCCCGGTATATAATAAATTTCTAGTTAATAACATTGGTGAAGATTGCGGTACTACCATAATGACTACATCAAATTCACTTCCGTTGCGATTTGTGTATTGTTATAGCATAACTATGTTCTATTTGATCTAAATCTGAAAATTCATACCATGCTATTTTATTATCATCAAATTTTATTTGTATTTGCTTTTCTTTTTCATTAATTTGTAATATTGTTCCAATTTCTCCATTAAAGACTCCGCTTCCAATTTCTTTTTCTTTAAATCCTTCTCTTTCCCAATAAATATCATAATTATTTTTTATTTGCATAACTCGATCACCAATACGAAAAATAGATCCCATGCTAGATTTTTCTGGGAAACCATCTATATTTGGATTAATCTTTTCTTGTAATACTTTATTTAGTTCTTTTGTTCCCAGTATTCCTTTTTTCGTTGGAGATAATACTTGAATATTTTCAAAAAAATCATAATTTCCATAATTTTGTAATCTTCCTGTACATAATGAAACTACTTGTGATAACATTTCATCTTGTCCTTTTTCTCTTATAAAAAAGAAGTCCTTCTTTGTATCATCTTCCATCTCTTCTTTTCTTAAGAAAAATTCTCCATTATTAACTCTATGAGCATTTAAAACAATTTGACTTTTTGCTGCTTGTCTAAATATCTTATCCAAATGGATTGTAGCAACTTGTCCGTGAATTAATTAAATCCTTCAATACACTTCCTGGTCCAACAGATGCAAGTTGATCTATATCTCCTACCAATATTAATTTTGTTCCTTGATAGATGCATTTTAACAAATAATTGATTACGAACATATCTACCATTGATACTTCATCTACTATTATGATATCACCATCAATAGGAGTACCTTCATAATTTCTTAAATTTTTGTAAAAACTATCTTCATCTATTTTTCCTATTTCTAACAAGCGATGTAAAGTAGATGCTTCTTTTCCTGTCATTTCTGTTATTCTTTTTGTAGCCCTTCCCGTTGGTGCTGTCAAAATTACTTTTTTACCTTTTTTTTCATAAATATCTATAATGTTTCTAATAATTGTAGTTTTTCCAGTACCTGGTCCACCTGTTATAATAGATACATTATTTTCATTAATTAACTTTAAAGCTTCCTTTTGTTTTATGGATAATTCAATTCCAGATATTCTTTCTGCTCTTTTTAGTTCTACTGCTAAATTCTCTATCTTTTTTATATTTTTTGCTTTTTGTAATCTTTTAATGTAAAAAGCAATTTCTTCTTCTGTTTGATAAAAATTGTATAGATAAACAAATTCTTGATTTTCTCTTTTTTCTATTACAATCTCGTTTTCCATTTTTAGATGAATCAGTCCATCTTCTATTTTTTCAAATGTAACATCCAATAATTTAATTACGAATTCTATTAAATTATCTTTTTGAACACAAGCATTTCCGTTATATGTACTTTTTATTAACCCATATTTGATTCCACTTGTAATTCTTTTCTCATTGTCATAATTAATTCCTAAATCAAGTGTCATTTTGTCAATTTGTTTAAAATCTACTCCTCTTACCAAATCGATTAAATCATATGGATTGGTTTCAAGCTTTTCAATCGCTTTTACTCCATATAAATCAAATACTTTTTTAGCATGTTCCGCTCCAATTCCAAATCTTTCTAGAAACCCTACAATCTGCCATACCTCCCAATTTTCTATAAAACTCTCTGATATTTCTTTTGCTTTAGTTTCTGATATGCCTCTTACTTCTGCCAGCCTTTCTGGTTCATATCTAAAAACATGTATAGTTTCTTCACCAAACTTTTTTATTATTCTTTTTGCTAGAATCTCTCCTATTCCTTTTATATTACTATTTGCTAAATATCTTTCTACAGATCCCAATGTTTGTGGTATTATTTTCTCAAATATATCTATTTTAAATTGTCTTCCGTAATCTCTGTGTTCTATAAATTTTCCAACTAATTTTAGAGTATCTCCTACTTTTATAAATGGTAAATATCCCACTACTGTTGTTAATTCTTCTTCTGTTTCAAATTCTGCAATTGTATAGCTATTAATTTCATTTTGGTAAATAATATTTGATATTTCTCCTGTAATTTCCATACTTTTCTCCTAAAACTTTTGTTTTATTTCAGTTTATCATAAAAGTTCCTATTTTTCAACTAAATTAATTCTCGTCCACGTTATCCATGATATCTCTACATTCTTTCCAACTAATCACTTTTAAACATTCATATTCATTTGATAATCTTTTTGCTATCTCTTTTGTTTTATCTTTTGATTTTAAATCTGCTACTATAATATTTTTTATATATTCTTCTCTTCCATATAATATTTTAAATAGTGTAGAACGTAAAAATCCTTCTATTTTATTTTCTTGATTTTTTACTGCTATAATTAAATAAATTCCATCTGACTTAAAACTAGTATACGTGCTTAAATATATTATGTTTTTTATAATTTCAAACAAACCATAAAGAGCTAGTGTCCAAAATATGGTATTCAATATAAATTCCATTACCTTAGCCTCCTACGGTTTATTATATGATTTTTTATTAAATTTGTTATTATTATTTTCCCAATATAATTTTGCTATTTTACCAATTACTTTTCTTATTACTACTTCATATAGACAATATTATATAACTTAATATACTGTATAATGGTAAAAATATTATATTTTAAAATAATTGGTATTATTTCTGATTTTCTTTACTTAATTACATATATAAACTTCTTAATAAGATATATAAAAAAAACCACCATTTTGAAGTGCACCCCGTTTAGTAGACACAATAAAAAAGACTATTGTGTTAAAATCTAAACGGAGGTGTATTTTTTATG
>CANRKZ010000026.1 GCA_947631335.1 uncultured Clostridia bacterium | reverse complement strand
CCCCAGTTGAATATAGAATTCAACTAGGGTTTCCATAGTACTGCTTTTTTGTGTCTACTTTTTGTTGACAACTTCACAAAAAAATGCTAGGCTTTTTATGTGAGTACAATAAATGAATCTTAGGAATTTTAATAAGGATGAGGGTATTTCTATAATTTGATTTTTTTTCTTAAAAAACTATACAAATTTTAAAAAGTAATGATATAATAAAGACCAAAGATACAACAGGATAAATAGGGAGGAAAAAATGGGTAATATTGTTTTATTAGATGAATTAACAATTAACAAAATAGCGGCAGGAGAAGTGATTGAAAGACCTGCATCAGTTATCAAGGAAATGGTGGAAAATTCAATTGATGCTGGAGCAACCAATATAACAGTAGAAATAAAAAATGGAGGAATTTCTTATATAAAAGTAACAGACAATGGAAAAGGAATTGCACAAGATGATTTAGAAATTGCTTTTGAGAGACATGCAACTAGTAAAATTAGATCAGCAGATGATTTAGATACTGTAACATCTATGGGGTTTAGGGGAGAAGCTCTAGCAAGTATTGCAGCAATTGCGAATGTAGAATTAATATCAAAAACAGAAAGTCAGGAGATTGGCTATCGAATAGTTGTGGAAGCTGGAAATGTTTTAGAAAAAGAAGAGACAGGATGCCGTAAAGGAACTACAATTACAGTAAAAAATTTATTTTTTAATACACCTGTTAGATATAAATTTTTAAAAAAAGATTATACAGAATCAGGATATATAGAAGATGTTATTACAAGAATTGCATTGATCAATCCTAATATTGCTATCAAATTAATTAACACAGGAAAAACTGTTATTCAAACAAATGGAAACGGCGACCTTAAAAGTGTTGTCTATAGTATTTATGGAAAAGACATTGCAAATGGAATTATGGAACTTTGCTATCAATATGAGGATGTTAATGTGGTAGGTGTAATAGGAAAACCAGAGATAGCAAGATCAAATCGTTCAAATCAATTATTTTTTGTAAATAAAAGATATATTAAAGACAAAACTTTAACAGCAGCAACTGAACAAGCATATAAGGGACTCATTCCAATTGGAAAATTCGGATTTGTTATATTAAATTTAGAAATTGATCCAGCAAAAGTAGATGTTAATGTACATCCGGCTAAATTAGAAGTTAGATTTCAAGAAGAAAATAAAATATTTCAAGCTATCTATCATGCTATAAAAGATACCTTATTAAAAAATGAATTGGTAGCAAATACGGAAAAGACAACAGAAATAACGAAAAATAACCGAATCGATCGAACTGCTGTAAGTTTTGAAGAAAGATTAAAAAATTTAAGAGAATCCAAAAAAGAAAATCAAAATAGTGGGTTATTTTCTTTCAGAAAACAAAATGAAAAGCAAATTGAAAACTATACAGAAGAAGAAAGTAAAATTAAAACAAATCTTTTAGAAGAAGATTCTAAAAAAAAGAAAATAGAAAAAACAACAAATATAGCAGAAATAGAAGAAACAAAAAAAATACCTAGTATAGGAGATCCAATTAATACCTCAGATATTTTAGAACAATTAAAACAAATGAAAACTGCAATGCAAAGTGAACTAAAAAAAGATGCAATAGTTTCTAGTGTGAGCGATATACAGGAAGAATACAAATTGGAAGAGAAAAAGAAAAGCAATGAAAATAAGCAAGAAAAAAGTGAAGAGGAAGAAATAAAAGAAGAGTTTGATCAGATAAAACAAAAAATGGAAGAATTAGATAGTAATCCACAAGTTGTTACGCAAGACTTTAATGAAATGTATACAAAATTATTTGGAACAGCACCAATTATGGATAACCAAGAAATGGAAGAGAAAACAGAAAAAACAAATGGAGTTGATCTCATAAAAGATAATGTTTCAATGTTTGAAACAAAAGAATTCCAAAAACCAACTTATAAATTTGTTGGAATTGCATTCAAGACTTACATTATTTTAGAGATTGATAAAGAAATGTACATATTAGATCAACATGCTGCACATGAAAGAATTTTATACGAAAAAGTTAAACAAAATTATTATAGTGATGATTCGAAAGATTCTCAAATACTTCTATTACCAGATATTATAACTTTAACACATAAAGAAATGGATATTGCAAAAGAAAATATGGAAATGTTTGAAAAAGCAGGGTTTATTTTAGAAGAATTTGGAGAAAACACAATGAAACTAACGGGAGTACCAACTGTTTGTATCGATTTAGATACGAAAGAATTGTTTTTAGAAACATTGGACGAAATAAATACAGTAGCAAGGACAGCAAAACAAGAAAAAGAAGAAAAATTCATCGCAACGGTTGCCTGTAAAGCAGCTGTAAAAGCAAATATGGCACTAACAATAGAAGAAGTGGATCATTTAATGGAACAACTATTAAAATTGCCAAATCCATTTACTTGTCCACATGGAAGACCAACAGCCATAAAAATGACACAATATGATATAGAAAGAAAATTTGCAAGGAAATAGTAAGGAGAATGAAATGGCACTTATTGTAATCATAACGATTGTATTATATGCTTTGGTAATAATATGGACGTGGAATAGCTTAGGAAAAATAAAAATAATAAAGAAAGTATTAATGCTAGGAATTGGAATGTTGATGATGTGTTGTATAACCTTCGTAATATTTAATTTATCAAAAGAAGGAGTTAAATATGATCAACAAGTTATAGAACAGGAAATAAAAAAGATTTTAGTAGTGGTTTTTACAGGTGTTAATTCTCTAATCATTCTTCCGTATTTTGCAAAATTATTTGAAAAATTACAAGCAAAAGAAATAGAACAAAAACAAGTTGGTAAAAAGATAATCATTATGATAATTATATTTATCGTTGGTATGTTTTTAGAATGTGGTTATATGAAAGACGTACAACAAGGAATTTTAGAAATATCACATTCGTATTCGACACAAAATAACCAATAAAAGGGAAAAGGATGAGAAGAATGCAAAAAGAAAAAGTGATTGTAATATGTGGCCCAACTGCATCTGGGAAAACAGCATTATCAATAGAATTAGCAAAAAGAGTGAATGGAGAAATTATTTCTTGTGATTCTATGCAAATTTATAAAGATATGAATATTGGGACAGCAAAACCAACCAAAGAGGAAATGCAAGGAATTAAACATTATTTAATGGATTTTGTTTTACCAAATGAAAGATATAGTGTAGCTGATTATAAAAAAGATGCTAAAAAGGCAATAAAAGAAATATTACAAAAGGGTAAAGTACCGATAATTGTTGGGGGGACAGGTCTATATATGGATAGTCTTATTTATGAAATAGAATATCCTAATATAGAATGGGATGAAAAATATAGAGAAGAACTAGAAAAAAAGGTAGAAAAAAATGGCCTAGAAAAATTATATGAACAAGCTAAGAAAATTGATCCAGAAGCGGTTAAAAAGATAAGCAAAAATGATAAAAAAAGAATATTAAGAATTTTAGAAATTTATCATGCAACGGGGAAAAATAAAACAGAGCAAGAAAAGGAATCTAGAAAAAAAGAAATAGAATACGATTATAAAATATATGCGTTAAATTGGGATAGAAATAAACTCTATGAAAGAATTAATCACAGAGTTGACATTATGCTAAAGCAAGGATTAATTGAAGAAGTAACACAAATTTATCAAAAGTATGAAAAATTTCCAACTGCTATGCAAGGATTGGGATATAAAGAAGTGGTGGATTATCTAAATGGAATGACGAGCAAAGAAGAAATGGTAGAAAAAATAAAACAGGAAACTAGACGATATGCAAAAAGGCAATTAACTTGGTTTCGAAAAAATAAGCAAACAATATGGCTTAATGCACAAGATAAAATACAAAATAATATAGAAATTATTTTGGAGGGTTTGAATTGAAAAAACAAGAAACAACAGATCATGGAAAGAAAAGAATAAAAAAAAGTCAGAATAAGAGATTAAACAAGAAAGAGATCATTTTATATATTATTGCAGTATTGATTCTCATTTATCTAGTTTATACGATTTATCTTTTGATTAAACAGCCTACCAATATATTTACGATAGAAGAAGGAAATTTATATCAGGAAGAAACTAATATCGGGTATGTAATCAGAGAAGAGAAGGTAGTAAAAGGTGAAAATTATAAAAATGGAATGGAACAAATAAAAACAGAAGGAGAAAGAGCAGCTAAGAATGAAAATATATTTCGATATTATAGTATAAATGAAGAATCTTTAAAACAAAAAATAGCAGAATTAGATGCAAAAGTTCAAGAAATTATGGTAAATGATGATAGCTTACTTACGGCAGATATGAAGCTGTTAGAAAATCAAATTGATGAAAAAATTGAAAATATAAGTAAGTTAAAGGATGTTACTAAATTAGCAGAATGTAAAAAGGAAATTGACAATTTAATAACGAAAAAAGCAAAAATAGCAGGAGAAACTAGCCCAAAAGGTTCTTATTTACGAGAACTGATTGAAGAAAGAAAAAAATATGAAAATCAATTAAATTCAGGAGCGGAGTATGTAAAAGCACCTATGAGTGGACTAGTATCTTATCGAGTAGATGGATTAGAAGAAACACTCACACCGAATAATTTTGGAACATTAAGTAAGGAATATCTGGAAAGTTTAAATTTAAAAACAGGAAAAATAGTGTCAACTAATGAGGAGTGTGGAAAAGTAATTGACAATTTCGTTTGCTATATTGCAACCATTACATCTTCTGAAGAAGGGAAGAAAGCAGAAGTAGGAGATGCTATAAAAGTAAGGCTATCCAACAATGTAGAAATAGCAGCGGAAGTATCTAATATTATTAAAGAAGAAGACAACGAAACTATTCTTATTTTAAAATTAAATGACCAGGTAGAAGAATTAACTAATTATCGAAAGATAACTTTTGATTTAATTTGGTGGGATGACTCAGGTTTAAAAGTGCCAAATCAAGCTATTGTTAATTTAGAAGATTTAAGTTATGTAGTAAGAAATAGAGCTGGATATTTGAACAAAACATTAGTGAAAGTTAAAAGAAAGGGACAAAAATATTCGATTGTAGAAGCTTATACAAACGAAGAGTTAAAAGAATTAGGATTTTCAGACAAAGAAATTAATGAATATCATAAAATATCTCTTTACGATGAGATAGTAATTAATCCAGATGTAGATAAAATACAATAAATATTACAAGAATATTACAAGAATGTTAAAATTCAATAACATTTAAAAAAAATATTGACAATACGACAAAAAAAGTAGATACTTAGAACATAAAACAAAGGAAGTAAATTTAGGAGGTTTTTTTATGTCAGGAGCTTTAATGAGTAAAGTATGGGATTTATTTGGAATGGATTCAGCAGAACCAGAGGAATATGAAGAAGAAAATATCTATGATTATGAAGAAGAAGAGGAAGAAGTAGAAGATAAAAAGTTATTTGGTAGAAAAAGTAAAGTTGTAAATATGCCGCAAACTAATGCAATAAAAATGGTTATTTCTCAACCAACTACATTTGAACAATCAGATGAAATATGTTCATTTTTAAAAGAGAAAAAATCAGTTATTGTTAATTTAGAATATGTAAATAAAGATGTAGCTAGAAGAATTGTAGATTTTATTAGCGGAGGAGTTTATGCTTTAGATGGATATATTCAAAAAGTATCAAATTCTATCTTTTTAGTTGCACCATCTAACTATGAAATTACAAACGAAATGGCAAGAGAAGAAATGAAAAGTAAACTTTCTGTTTCATGGCTTAAAAATAATGGGATAAACTAATTGCATATCCATAAGGGGGAAAAATAATGATAACACCATTAGATATAGAAAATAAAAAGTTTTCAAAGCAAATGATGAATGGGTATAGTGTAGAAGAAGTAGACGACTTTTTAGATGATTTAACTTTAGATTATACCAAAAACTATAAAGAGGTAACAGAATTAAAAGCAAAGGTAGAAGAATTAACTCAAAGTTTAGAACATTATAAAACGATAGAGGGTACGTTACAAAACACATTGGTAATGGCCCAAAAAACAGCAGATGATGTAAAAAATATAGCCAAACAACAAGCAGATCAAATTATAAATGAAGCAAAAGGGAATGCTCAACAGCAAGCAAATGAATTAGATAATGAAATCATAGCTAAGAAAAAACAATTAGAAGATGTAAAGAAACAGTTTGATATTTATAAGGCAAAGATGGAGTCTTTATTGATATCACAACTAGAATTAATAAAAGACATCAATAAAGAAGATATGTAAATTTTAAAAATACAAAAGAAGACTATCTATCATTTATTAATAATAGATAGTCTTTTTATGTCTAGAAATAGAATAAAAAGAAGAAAAATATTACAAAAGAACTATAATGTTACAGAACTGTTAAATCTATGTTACATTTTTATGAATCCTATTGACCAATAAAGTAAAAAAGAATAAAATAGCATTATCATAAGATAGATTACATATTTTACAAGAAAGGTCAATTATGAGGATAATAGGTGGAAAAGCAAAAGGCACAAAATTATATACTTTAGATGGTAACCATACGAGACCTACATTAGATAGAGTAAAAGAGTCACTCTTTAACATCATTCAAACTCGAACATCCAATAGTGTATTTTTAGACTTGTTTTCAGGAAGTGGAGCAATTGGATTGGAAGCAGCAAGCAGGGGTGCCAAAAAAGTAATCCTTTGTGATTCTTCAAAAGAAGCAATTCAAATTATAAAAAAAAATATACAAAAAACACATTTGGAAGAAAAAATAGAATGCTATCAGCTACCATTTAAAAAATTATTAGATGACAAAATAAATGAAAAGATTGACATCATATATATTGATCCACCCTATAAAACGGATTTTATATATGAATCCCTAAAACAAATATTGTCAAAATCAATCATTCATGAAAATACACTTATTATCGTAGAAACTGATGATGAAAAAAAGATTATAGAGCAAATTAAATTATTAGAATTAGACATAGTTGACCATAGGAAATATGGGCGAGCACATCTTGTTTTTTTAAAGAAAAAGTAAGATGAATTAGAAAGGGGCAAAACCATGGAAATATTTACATTATTAGAAACTTTAGAGGATTTATTAGAAAATAGTCGAAGTGTACCGTTTTCTTCAAAGGGAATTGTAGATAAAGAAGAGATGTTAGATTTAATAAAAGAAATTAGAATAAAATTACCAGATGAGTTAAAACAAGCTAAATGGGTAAAAGAAGAGAGACAACGTATATTGGTTGAAGCCCAAAAAGAGGCTGATGGAATTGTAAAAGAGGCAGAAAATAGAATTATTGCTATGATAGATGAACACGAAATTACAAGAAAAGCTTATGATCAGAAAACAGAAATCATTGAAACAGCCAATGAAATGTCAAGAGAGATTTCTAAAGGAACCAAAGAATATGCAGATAGTTTACTTGCAAACACAGAAAATGTCCTAAATGAAACTTTAAATAAATTAGGAACTAATATGACAGAAGCTTTAAATATAATGCAAATTTCTTTAGAAGATATGATAAAAACAATTCAAAATAGTAGAAAAGAATTAGAATAGAAAAAGCAAAAGTCAGATGCCAGAAGTCAAACAACGAAGACTTTTGAAATCTGGCTTTTCTTAAGCATAGAATAGGAAGGATAAGAAATGCCAAAAAAAAGAAGATATAAAAAAAGAAAAAAGACAACTTCAAAATTAGATATAGCAGTAATAACATTAATTGTATTTAGTATACTCTTAGCAGTTTTAATTTACACAAAATCAGGAATTATAGGTTTAAAATTAAACCAAATACTTCGGAGGATTAATGGGAATTATGCAATATATACTTCCAGTTGGAACATTTGCAATTGCCATTAAACTTGCTTGTGATGGTGGGGAAGAAGTATCTTCAAAATTAATCCAATATGGAATTGCAATTATTAGTCTTTCCATTGTATTTAGTGTATTTCAGATTTCATCAGGAGAGTTAGAATCTTCAAAGGAAATATCAGAATTAGTAAAAGATGCCTACTATTTTGGTTCACAAAACAAAGGTGGAGGTGCAATTGGAGCAGTAGCAGCTGTGCCACTTGCTAAATTGTTAGGAGATGTAGGAGCTGTTATTCTTTGTATTGGAATTGCAGTAATTTTGTTAGTATTTACATTTGGAATTAATCTATCAGATATCATTAATATGATGATTGATAAATTAGAGGAAAGAAGACAAGAAAGAGCTGATCAAAAACAACAATATGCGAGAGACTCAAAAGATAAGGAAGAAACACCGGCCCAAAGAAGAAAAAGAAAAAGAGAAGAAAGACGTGCCAAAGCACAATTAGATAAATTAGAAAACAATGAAAAAACACCGATGGATAATCAAATAAAAATCAACTTTGGTGGAAGAATTGTGGATAATAATGAAGAAAAATTAGGATTAAAAAAATATGATCACTCTGGAGAAGATTTGGAACCATTAACAAAAGATAGTAAAAGTAAAAAGCAAAAAATGGAACCAGATGTGATAGATACTAATTTATTTAAAGATGTAGAAGAACAAAAAGAAGAAAAGAAAAAGGCAGTATTACAGCTAGAGCATGCCCAAATTGTTGAAGATGAACATTATGAATATCCACCAGTAGAACTTTTAAGTAAACCTTCTAAAAAAACTCTAAGAGGTGGAGCAAAAGCATTAACAGATACGGCAACAAGATTACAAAAAACTTTATATAGTTTTGGTGTATCAGCAAAAGTAGAGAATGTATCAGTAGGACCAGCTATTACAAGGTATGAATTAAAACCAGCAGAAGGGGTAAGAGTTAGCAAAATAGCTAATTTATCAGATGATATTGCACTAAATTTAGCAGCAGAAACAATAAGAATTGAAGCTCCAATTCCTGGAAAGCAGGCTGTTGGAATTGAAGTACCTAATAAAGAAAAAGAAGTAGTTCATTTTAGAGAAGTATTAGATAGTGATGAATTTAAAAGAAATAAATCAAAATTAACAATAGGACTCGGAAAAGACGTAGCAGGGAATATACAATTAGCAGACATTGCTAAGATGCCACATGTTCTGATTGCAGGTTCTACTGGCTCTGGTAAAAGTGTATGCATAAATACAATTATTACAAGTATTATTTATAATGCAAAACCAAGTGAAGTAAAATTTGTTATGGTTGATCCAAAAGTTGTTGAATTATCAGTTTATAATGGAATTCCACACTTACTAATTCCAGTCGTAACAGATCCAAGAAAAGCAGCAGGAGCTTTAGCTTGGGCAGTACAGGAAATGGATGATAGATATAATAAATTTGCTAGTAAAGGGGTTCGTGATTTAAGAGGTTATAACAAAGCTATCGAAAAAGAAAATGAGGCCGGAAAATTACCTCAAATAGTTATTATTATTGATGAGTTAGCAGATTTAATGATGGTTGCCAAAAATGATGTAGAAGATGCAATTTGTCGTTTAGCACAAAAAGCAAGAGCTGCAGGAATGCATTTAGTGATTGCAACACAAAGACCATCAGTTGATGTTATTACAGGTTTAATTAAAGCTAATGTACCATCGAGAATCGCCTTCGCAGTATCTTCTCAAGTAGATTCAAGAACTATATTAGATAGTGTAGGTGCAGAAAAACTATTAGGAAAAGGGGATATGTTATTCTTTCCATCAGGAGCACCAAAACCATCAAGAGTACAAGGCGCTTTTGTATCAGATGATGAAGTAGAAAAAATAGTAGACTTTATAAAATCTAATGGTACAGCAACTTATAGTGAAGATATTTTGGAAAGTATTGAAAATAACAATAAAACAGATAAAGAACTTGCGCAAGAAAAAGATCAAGATGATGATACAGATCCATTTTTAATGGATGCTATTCAAACAGTTGTAGAAACAGGACAAGCATCTACCTCTTTTATTCAAAGAAGATTTAAAGTAGGCTATGCAAGAGCAGGAAGAATTATAGATCAAATGGAAGAAAGAGGAGTTATTTCTGGATACCAAGGAAGTAAACCAAGAGAAGTTTTAATGACTAAAGAAAAATGGGAAGAACTTAAAATGGGTACACCTCCAGATCAAAATGAGATAGAATAGTAAATATAATTTAAAAATTTTTAAAGTTTGATTAATATAATAAGGAAAAGAAACAAAAGAAAGGAGAAGAAATTTGCAGAAGAAAAATGATAATTTTTTAGAAAAAATTGTAAAAAAAGATTACAACAATGAACTAGAAAAAGTTTTAGAAAAAAAATATTTTGATGAAAATGTAAAAAGTATTCTCCTTAGTATTTTATATAAAATAGAGGGATCTTATCATGATTATAAAAATGTAAAACAAAATGTAGATACAAAAGAACAATTTATAGAAAGAATAATTAATACTATTCAAAACAATTGTGATGAAATAAAATTAATCAAACCAAATTCAGAAGAAAGTAAAATAATAGGAAATAGAACATTTTTAGTAGAGAAGAGAAAGAAGAGAATTATATGCTATAATGTAGAAAGAAAATTATTATATTGTATAGCAAAAATAGCAAAAAAAGATAAAATAATAAATGATAAATATTTTATAATAAATGAAACACTCTCTAATTTAATAAATACAGGAAATAATATTAATATGGTAGAGCCATTAAGAGACTTTAATGGCTATTCATGGACAAGTATAGCAAAAGAAATGGAAAGTGTAGAACATAATTTAATTTATCAAAATCTTATTTTGTTAGTTGGAAATGAATTTTTAAATAAATGGATATATAATAGAGAAATTATGATGGATTATATGGAAATATTTAAAAATAGAATGAAACAGTTATATGGTAGAGAAATTGCTCAAAAGTATATAGATATTTTAGAAAAATTTTCTATATTACTAGAGGTTAAATTTGATAGCAAAAGTAAAGAAAGATATCAAAATATAAAAAGACAGATAGAAGAGAATTTAGAAGAAATAAAAGATAATGCAAAATATATAGAAAAGATAACGAAAGAAAAAAGAAATTTAACAAGACAAATAAGAAAAATAGATGAAACCATCCATGATAAAAAAATGTTGCAAGAGGAATATGAATCAAGAAATAGACTTTTGCCACTAGAAGAAAAAATTTTTAGTGTAAGAATTTTATCTAAATTAATGATAGAAGAAAGAGAAAATAAAATACAAGAATTAGAAAAGTTAAATGATATATTAAAACCTGAAAAATTTGTAAAATACAAAAAGGATTTACAAGAAAAAGAAAATATTTTGAAAATATTAAATGTGAAAGATATACAAAAAGCAATAGATAAATTCAAATTAGAATTACAAGAACTATTTTTAACATGTTTTGAAATTAAAATGGATAAATTAGAAAGTAAGCAAGAATTGGTTAAATTAATCTATGAATTTAGATATTATTCTACATTACCATATAGTTATGAAAGAACAATTAGTGAAAAAGAAGAATTGCAAGAAAAATTAGAATATTTATCAAAAAAACTTTTGGCTAAAGCTCATAAAGATAAAGTGATACAAAAGTTTTCAAATAGAGAAGATGTGGATTATGAATTACTAAAAAAAATATTTACATCTAAAAGTATTAATTTACAAGAAATAGCAATTAAATTAACAAAAGAAAAGGAAGGATTATTTGTACAAGAATATGATGATAAGACCTTAGAAGAAAAATATAAAATGAAAAAAATAGAAAATATTAAAAATAAGGATTTTGAAATTAGATATAATAAGAAAGTGAAAGCATTTTATTAGGAGGAAATTTATGAAGATTACATTTTTAGGAGCAACTAAAACGGTTACTGGATCAAATTTTTTAGTAGAAGCGGCAGGAAAGAGATTTTTAGTAGATTGTGGAATGTGGCAAGGAAATGCAGAACTAGAGATGCAAAATGAAGAAGAATTTGAATTTGATCCAAAACAAATCGATTTTATGCTATTAACACATGCCCATATTGATCATTCAGGAAGAATTCCAAAATTATATAAAGAAGGATTTAGAAGTAAAGTTTATGCCCATAAAGCAACATGTGATTTATGTACTTTAATGCTACCAGATAGTCGGACATATTCAAGAAATGGAAAATCAATGGAAAAATAAAAAAAGAAAAAGAAAAGGAGAAAAAGAAATACCTCCACTTTATACAGCAGAAGAAGCAGCAAGGTCAATAGAAATATTTGAACCAGTGCAATATGATGAAATTATAGAAATAACACCTGAAATTCATGTTAGATTCAATGATGCCGGTCATATGCTAGGATCTAGTATTATTGAATTATGGGTAAAAGAGGGAGAAAAAGAAACAAAAACAGTATTTACAGGAGATTTAGGAAATAATGACATTCCACTATTAGATTCACCAACTATGATAGATAGTACAGACTTTTTGGTAATGGAGTCAACATATGGAAGTAGGCTACATTTAAGAAACGATGAGAAAGCAGAGATGTTTTTAAATGTTGTTTCTGAAACGTTAGATCAAGGTGGAACTGTTGTAATACCATCCTTTGCAGTAGGAAGAACACAAGAAATTTTATATGAAATCAATAAATTAAAAGAAAAAAAAGAAGATGAGGAATTTAAAAGAAAATATAAAACTTTAATGAAAGCAGCAGTATATGTAGATAGTCCACTAGCAATATCAGCAACAGAAGTATTCAGAGAAAATACGAATCTTTTTGAACCAGAAGTAAAAGAGGAAATCATAAGAGGAGATAACCCACTAGAGTTTCCTGGATTAGAATTCACAAAAACAGCAGATGAATCAAAAGCATTAAATGAAGATGAAAGACCTAGTATTATTATATCAGCAAGTCGGAATGTGTGAAGTAGGACGAATCAAACATCATTTAAAACATAATTTATGGAATCCAAAATCAACAATTCTTTTTGTTGGATATCAAGCTCCTGGAACTTTAGGATATAGTATCGTAAATGGTGCAAAAACAGTAAAAATTTTTGGAGAGGAAATAGCTGTCAATGCTAGAATAGAGTATATAGAAGGATATTCTGGACATGCAGATCAGGAAGGGTTAATGAATTTTATTTACTCTTTTATTCAAAAGCCAAAACATATTTTTTTAGTACACGGAGAACCAGAATCACAGGAGATTTTAAAAGAAAAAGTAAAATCAGAGACAGGAATTTCTGTTACTATTCCGGAATTTGGTGAAACGTATGATATCGGTGAGCAAATTGAAATGACTCATAAAGTAGAAAGAAAAATTCCAAGAACAACTAGAACAGAAATTATAGAACGACTAGAAAAATTGAAAAATGAAATAAATGATATGGATTATTATGTAAGACAAGATATGGAGAATGAAAATTTAAGAGATGAAGACATTTTTAGAATTAACGAAAAAATAAAAGATTTAGAAAAACAAATATTAAATGTAATTGAGGGATGATATTTAATCCCTCCTTAAAAATTATCAAAAGGAGAAAAATATGGGAAACAAATATTTAAATGAAGCAATTATAGGAAATAAGAATATGTTAGCTACTTTTACAGGAAAGGGAGAATTGCAAAGACTTTATTTTCCAAGCAAGGACAATAGACAATATTTTGACTTTTTTCATACAGGAGTAAAAATAAATAACTCAGACTTAATTTATCTACATGACGATGTTAATAACCTTTATAAACAATATTATGATACAGATACTAACATTTTAAATACGGAGATAACCAATACTTATTTTAATTTAAAAATGCTACAAACAGATTATATGCTTATGAAAGAAAATGTATTAGTTAAAAAATATATATTCCTAAATGAAGGAAAAATCGATTTGGATACTAAATTCTATATTCATTCGGAATTACTGTCTAATCAGAACAATTTAGTGAGCTGTAAAATAGTAGATAGAGGGATGATGCAATATGCCCATGATTTTACAGTATCTACTTTTTCTAAAGGTTATAAAATTTTAAATCATCAAATTAATGGGAGCAAAGAAACCATAAAAAGGGGGGAAATACAAGATAAAGACTATATTGGAATGTCTAAAGATGCAAGTATATGTTATGATTTAGGAATCATAAAATCACAAGAAAAGAAAACAATAGAAATTTGTATCTTGCTTGATGAAAATAGAAATGTATCCAATATGGAAGATGAAATTGATCGAATTAGAAAAATTGATTTAAATAAGGAATATTTAGCAACAAAAGCTTATTGGAGAAAATATGTAAAAGTACATAATGGATTAAATCTAAAAGAACCAGAAAACAGCTATGAAGAAAGATTATATGAAATTTATAAGAGAAGTATCTTATTATTTCCACTTTTAACGAATTCTGAAACAGGAGGAATGATTGCAGCACCTGAAATTGACGAAGAATTCACAAAATGTGGAAGATATGCTTATTGTTGGCCAAGAGATGCTGTATTTATGACAAAAGCAATGGATATTTTAAAAATGGAAAAAGAAACAGAAAAATTTTATAAAATTTTTTGTAAAAAAACACAAAGTAAAAATGGAATGTGGGAACAAAGATTTTATACTGATGGAAGATTAGCACCTTGTTGGGGATATCAAATTGATGAAACAGCAAGTGTTGTATATGGAGTTTATGAACATTATCAATATTCAAAATCTGAAAAATTTTTAAGAGATAATTTAAAAATGTGTGAAAAAGCAATCGACTTCCTAAAAAAATATATAAAAGATTGGCTAGGAATTGAAGGAAAAGAAGAAAAAGACAAAGATAAAGTGCAAGAAGAAATTGAAAATAGTAGGAATCAAAAAGAACACAAATATCATGTTAGTTATGATTTGTGGGAAATGCACGAAGGAATTCATTTATATTCTTTAGCAAGCATATATGCAGCCTTTGATTCAATTTTAAAAATTTATCGTGCTTTAGGAAAGAATGTATCAGAATTTGATAATAACAGACTAAAAGAAGAAAAGATACAAAAAAATCAAAGAGAAATTGAAAAGATACAAAGAGAGATAAAAAAGTACATAAATGAAAATATGTATGATGATGAAAAGAAATCTTATATAAGAAACACAGAAGATAAAAAGATGGATATTAGTATTTTAGGAGCGATTACACCATTTAATGTATTAAAGCCAAAAGAAAAAAAGGTTAAAAATACAGTAGAAAGTATAAATTTGCATTTAAGAACTTATACAGGGGGATATCAAAGATTTGAACAAGATCATTATATGAATGGAAATCCATGGCCAATTGCAAATTTATGGATGACATTATATTACTTAGAAACAGGAGAAAAAAAGAAAGCAAAGGAAACATTTGATTTTGTAGTAAAAACAGCGGGTAAACATTATTTCTTAGGCGAACAAGTAGATAATACTACCTTAAAACCAAACTGGGTAATTGGACTTGGATGGTCACATGCAATGTTTATAATTGTTTTAGAAAAATTATATAAAAAATAAAAAAGAATACTTGAAATGTATTCTTTTTTGGTATAGAATGGAATTGCCTAAAGGAATTTAGGTAATACTATAAAAAATAGATGTTTGAAATATAATTCATCATCTAAGAAGAGGAGGAATTGACGATGTCAGTGAAAATAGGTATTAACGGATTTGGAAGAATAGGAAACTTATCATTCCAAGCAGCATTAAAAAAAGAAGGAGTAGAAGTTGTAGCAATTAATGATCCTTTTATTACAGCAGATTATATGGCATATATGACAAAATATGATACTGTTCATGGGAAATTTGATGGAACAGTAGAAGAAAAAAATGGAGCATTAGTAGTAAATGGAAAAGAAATAAAAGTATATAATGAAATGGATCCACATAATATCCCTTGGGGAGAAATTGGAGTTGATTATGTATTAGAATGTTCAGGTGTATTTACAACACTTGAAAAAGCACAAGCTCATATAGATGCAGGAGCTAAAAAAGTAATAATTAGTGCACCATCAAAAGATGCTCCTATGTTTGTAATGGGAGTCAATAATACAGAATATGATCCAAGTATGAATATCGTATCTAATGCATCTTGTACAACAAACTGTTTAGCACCACTTGCTAAAGTAATCAATGACAACTTTGGAATAAAAGATGGTTTAATGACAACTGTTCATGCAACAACAGCAACACAAAAAACAGTTGATGGAGCTTCTAAAAAAGATTGGAGAGGTGGAAGAGCAGCAGCAGCTAACATTATTCCATCTTCAACAGGAGCAGCAAAAGCAGTAGGAAAGGTAATTCCATCTCTAAATGGAAAATTAACAGGTATGGCATTTAGAGTACCAACTGTTGATGTTTCAGTAGTTGACTTAACATGTAATTTAGAAAAACCAACTACAATGGAAGAAATCTGCAGTGTTATGAAAAAAGCATCTGAAAATGAAATGAAAGGAATTATTGAATATGTAGATGAACCAGTTGTATCGTCTGATTTCATTAATGATGAACATACATCAATTTTTGATGCAACAGCAGGAATTCAATTAACAGATACTTTTGTAAAATTAGTATCTTGGTATGATAATGAATGGGGATATTCAAATAAATTAGTTGATTTAGCTTGCTATATTGCTTCAAGAGGATAATAAAATTAAAAATAAAAAGAATACTTGCAAAGTATTCTTTTTTCGTATACAATAAATTTAAAATTAAGCAAGGAGGATACAAATGAAAAGAAAAGAAAAAGGAATAACTCTAATAGTTCTAGTTATTATGATAATTGTTTTATTAATATTAGCAGGAGTAACATTAGGATCTATTAGTGATCATAATGGAATTATGGGGCAAAGTAAAGAAACTGCACGTAATGCGGAAAGAGAAAGCATAATAGAAAAGATAGAAGCAGACTTATATACAGAAAAGGTAAAAAAAGGTAGAAATATAAATAAAGAAGAATTAAAGTCAATTATTGTAAATAATGATTATGGTATCATTAATGAGGGAGAAGATAGCTTTAATAGTAAAATAGGTAATTATAAAATTGGATTTAATGAAATACAAGGTTGGGAATAATATAAAGATAATAAAGAGCATGAAGAAGTAAAACATATAGAAAGTAGAGGAATTCAATGGATTGATACAAGAAGTTATTACAATAACGATACTAGATTAGAAATAGAATTTGACAATTTAATTAATTCAGTAGGAATATAGCTGTTACAAAGTTTTTATAATATTTTATGATAATGATCAGTATAAAATATTTTAGAATGATACCTCAAGAAGAAGTTTGGTTTTTCAAATGGTTAATAATAACAAGATAATTCATAAATTAGATTATACATTATATTAACGATATAAATATATAGAAATACCACAAAATAGTTTATTTAAAAAGATAATAACATTAAAATTATTTTGTTATGATATAGGTTCAGCAAAATTTGGTAGTTCAGGTAAACTATATAAGTGTAAATTGTATCAAGTAGAAAAAAAGGTAAGAGGCTTTATTCCTGTTATAGTGTTATAGATAAAGAATCGATTGTTTTTTATAGATAAAGTAGAAGGAAAATATTATTATAATCAAGGAACAGGTCAATTTTTATATGGCGAATAATTAATATAATATAAAAATAGTAAAGA
>CANRKZ010000025.1 GCA_947631335.1 uncultured Clostridia bacterium | reverse complement strand
CTCATAACCCGAAGGTCATAAGTTTAAGTTTTATTCCTGCAAGAAAAATGTTTAAATGCAAACTTTTACTATTTTGCAGGAAAAGTTTAGAAAAAATGTTTTGTTTGAATAGAGATTAGAAATAATCTAACTTCTATTTTTTAATAGGGAGTGAATTAGACAAAGAAACTAAACTTATAAAGTGTCAATAATTATATAAATCTCAGATAATAAAAGTAATATATTAATCAAAAATATAAAAGATGAGAAAAACAAAAATAAAAAAATTGGTAACAATTGCAAATTAACATAAAAGATGGTATAATATACATTGTATAAAAATGCGGAGGATTTGTATGAGTAGAGTAAATGAAATGACATTGAAAGAAATTTTAGATAAAACGGATTTAATTATAAAATGGAATGATATTGCATATTTTTGTGATGATTTAGAAACAATGAAAGAATTACTTCTGTTAGAGAAAAAAAAGCCATTGGATAATAAAATAATAAAAGAGTTTCTGTTACAACACGAAAACAAAATTAATAAAGAAAAATTACTTTTACTAATTGTAAACAATTATCAGGAAAATATCCAAAAAATAGAAGAAATATTAGTGGACATAGACAATACTTTATCAAACAAGATAGTTTTATCAGATAATGAAAGAGTTAAACAATTAAAAGATGAATTTCAAGAATTAAAATTGGAAAAATATAGACAAGAACAGAGTTTAAAAATAGCAAAGAAATTGGGTAAAGATATTGAGGAAATAATTGCAATATATTTTTATGATAATGAGAAAAAAGAATTTGATATAAAAGTAGTAAAATCAAAAGAAATTATGAGTAATATAACTAAAAAAAATGGAAAAGGTAAAAAGAGATTTAAAGAAATTGATGAAGATTTTAGGCAACAAGATGCTAATAAAACCATAGGTATAGAATATGTGTTACAACCGATTGTTCTTACAGACTTTTGTGAAATATTTCCAAATGAACAAATTGGAGATGATATGAGAACACTAATATTGGAAAATTCAATTTTAAGAAATAAAGTAAAAACCAAAGAAGAATTATTAAAAATTAAAAAGGAAGATTGTAATGAATATAATCGTTTAGTAGAGGGAATAGAATTTAAAAAAATAATGCCAGATATAAAAGATGTTATAGAAAAATATGCTCAATACATAGATTTTGATAAACTTCTTCTGATATGTGCTTATAGGTATGAAGAAGGATTAGAAAATAGAATAATACATGATGAAGATATAGATTCAGTAAAAGATATATTACATGTAATGTTAGGGCATGTAAAAGATAAGAAAAAAACATTTAAATTTAAGGTGCAATACTTAGAAAATAATTCCTATAAAATGAAGGATATTGAGTATTCCGCAAAAGATATAAAAAGATGTATGGAGAGAGTTATTGATCATTCTTATATAACAAAAGCAGAAATACAACAAAATAAGGAAAAGATAAACTCTGGAGAGGCAAACTTATTTGATTTAAATTTTGGAGTGATAGATGTTATGTTTTCAGCAGAAGACTTAGAAAAAATTGCGACGTTAAATGATGAAAACTTACAATATGTTGCCAATAAACTAGAATGGGATAGACAAAAAATAATAAAAAAAATTAATCAGAAGGGAAGTTGTTCGACAGAATTATTAAAAGACTTTATAACACAAAAAAAGATATTATCAGATGATATGATATTACTCTATATGAATAAAAAAATAGAGTTAAATCAAATAAGAAATATTAAAGAAAATATAGATCTATCAAAATCCATTAATTCAGATGAATTAATCCAATACTATAAATATAGTATTGAAAAGGAGACAAAAGAAGAAAACAAACAAGACTATCTTAGATATTTAGAATTATATAAAGAAATACTAATAAAAGATAAACCAGAAGAAATAGAAATTCGTTCAACTGAATTGATGGAACAGATGGTGGAAAATTATCAAAAAGACAACACAAAAGAATATATAGAACAATTAAAGGAATATTATAAAGAAGGCATATTAACTTTAAGTGTTATACTAGAGTGGAATGATGAATCGATAATAGAAGACTTTATAACAGACTTATACAAAGAAAAAGTAATTAATTTAGAAAGTATTAATAATTTTATTAAAAAAGGTAATCTACCATTTAGATACATAGAAGAATTAGTTTTTACAAAAGATATAAGTTATGATGAGAGAATGGAAATATTAGAACAAGGATGGGTACCGGAAGAAGAAATTTTTAGATTATTTTCAGAAACGCTTATACGTGAGGAGGATTTAATAAGGCTATCAAAACATTCGATTATCAACAGAGAAAGAACAGAAGATATCATTCATAAGACTTCTCTAAAAGACTTAGAAAACCATTCAAACATTGTATTAGAAATAGATGATACATTGCAAAAAATAAGAAGAGATGAAAGCTTATATTCAAAGCAAAAAGATAAAGAACATAGTAAAATAGAAAATAAAAGTCCGAAATTAATCATTGACCCAAATGAAAGGGAAGAACTTTTTAGCTTATTAGGAGCGCGGTAAGCCAGACAGAGTTAAAATAACTGAGACAAGCCCATTTTATAATTATGAATTTTATGTTATACCAGATGAAAGTGGAAAAATAGATAGAAATAGTGTTGTTATTGCAGAAAGAATTTATGAAGAAAAAGCAGAGAATATAAAAGAGAAGAACAAAGAAATTAAATTTGCAACTGAAAATGCGACTTACTTTTTTAAATATAAAGATTTAATGGTTTTAAGTAATTATTTAAAAAAAGATGAGGTAGTAAAAGAAAAGAAAAATGTTATATTCAGAGCAAATCATACAATGGCAACAGATAAGAAAAATGGACATTGGGCAGCAAGTGTAATATATGGAATTGCTAAAACGATGCTTTCATCAGACTTCAAAGAATATAGTAAGGATAATCAAAGAGAAATATTAATAGAAAAGTTAAGTGGAATATACAGTTATGAAAAGTTTATGAAAATATTAGATAAAGCAATAGAAATTGATTCTGGCGAACATAATCGTGAGATTGTAGAAAGTAATGATGAAAGGTAAAAGGTTAGAATATATAAACCAAGGAAAACGATTTTAATATAGAAGTAATGGTTATAATGAAAATTATAGAAAGAAGGTAAAATATGAGAGCTATATTAATAGAATATCCTAAATGCTCAACATGCAAAAAAGCTAAAAGGTGGTTAGAAGAAAATCAGATTCAATTTCAAGATAGAAATATTGTAGAAAATACTCCAATGAAGGAAGAATTAGAAAAATGGATTTCATTAAGTGGAAAAGAGATAAAAAAATGGTTTAATACAAGTGGATTAAAATATAAAGAACTAAATTTAAAAGACAAACTTCAGGATATGAGTGAAAAAGAAAAAATCCAATTATTAGCAAGTAATGGTATGCTAATAAAAAGACCAATATTTATAGAAGAAGATACTATATTGATTGGGTTTAAAGAGAGTGAATGGAAAGAAAAGTTAAAAAAAATTAGATAAATTAGAAATGAAAATAAAGTTAAAAATTCTATTCTAGAAAGATAATCTAGAATAGAATTTTTTCAAAATTCAAAGTCTTTTGAGAAATCTTTGAATTATTGAATTTTTATTTTTATCCATAAATTTTAATTTTAAATATTTTAAAAGACCACAAATAGCCAGTAAAATAATGAAAAATCCACAGAAAATTAAAAATTGTTTTATTGCTTCTTGTTTTGGTAAGGTTGTTAAATAAAGCACATAATTTGTTATCATAAATATTTCACCTCTTATAGCATTTATTATTATCTTATATGAAATATTTTATTTAACAAAAAACGACAAATCAATATAATATATTCAAAACAATATAAAACATACACAAAACATTAATCCTTTTTTATGAAAAAAGCGATATCTTTTATTATTTTAATAGCTTGAATGATTTCTTCTTCTGTATAATTTTGTAAAAACTTTTTTGTTTTCTCTATAACATCATCATCAAGTCCATACAAAATGTAATCAGCGGAATGCCCACTAAGAATTTTTAATTTTTGAATACTTTTATAAACCAAATTTCCTTTCCCTTGTTCAACCAAACCTAAAAATTGACCGGAAACACCAATTTCTTTTGCTAACTGAGTCTTATTCATGTGTAACTCATTTTCTCTAATTTTTTTTATTCTTTTACCTCTTTTTATTTGTTCTAATTTTTCTGATTTAAGTTCATCTCTACTACTATTCATATCCATAACAAACACCCCTTATACTTATTGTTCATTTTAAACGAAAAAAATATAAAATATATAGAAAAATATTTTACATTAATATAGTGTTTTATGAGGTTTTGTGGTATATTATGGGTAATAAGATAAAAGGAGGAAGGATATGGAATCCAAACCTATGAAGATATTAATCATAGAGGATGATATCAATGATTGTAATAAATTTGTTAATTGTATAAAAAACAGAAAGGACATAGAATTAATTGCACTAACAGATTCAGATACAGAAGGTCTAAAGTATGTAAAATTAAAACATCCAGAAGGGATTGTATTAGATTTAGAATTAAATAATAGTACAACAGGTAATACAGATTCTTTAGAATTTTTATCAAACTTAAGGAAAATAAATTTGAATTATGAGCCAATTGTAATTGTAACTACTCATGTGAATTCCAAAAGAACTTATGAAATTTTACATAGAAATGGAGTTGATCTTATATTATATAAAGACCATCCAAATTATTCATGTGATTATGTGTTAAACAAATTTTTAAATTTGAGAAAAGTAACGTTAAAACAAACAGTAAATACTTTAAAAGAAGAGCTAAAAGAAGATGAGAATAAAATATCAGAATGTATTTGTCATGAACTAGACCTAATTGGAGTAACTGCTAAATTAAAGGGAAGGCAATATATTCATGATGCAATATTTTATCTAATACAAAATCCTAAAAGCAATATAAATGTGATTCAATATTTAACGAAGATTTATAAAAAGTCTGGAAATACGATTACAAATGGAATTCAAAATGCAATTATACATGCTTGGAGAGTTTCGTCTATAGAAGACTTAACTACTTATTATACAGCAAGAGTAAACTATGAGACAGGAATACCAACACCTATGGAATTTATCTATTATTATGTCGATAAAATAAAGAAAATGATCTAGTAAAAATACTAGATTTTTTTATTTTTCGCCATTTTTCGCCATTTTTTGCTATTTTTTTCTATTATTAGATACCGTTTATTTGTAAGTGATAAATGGTATTTTTTTATTAGCAACAAGAGAGAAACGTTAAGAAAAAGGTGGTGATTTAAATGTTAGATGCATTATTAGAATGGATTAGACGTTGGGCTGGATAAAATATAAGAAAGGTATTCAAGAAAAATTAAACGAATATTGAATATCTTTCTTTTTTTATATATAATAAAGTAAATAGAATTATGGAGGAATTGAATTGATACAAATAGAGCAAATAATGAATTTAGGAGATATAGATACAATTACATATATCTTAAAAATATTCTTTATTAGTTTAATGACTTACTATACATATTTAAAAATTAGAAATAAAAAGCAATTTTTTAACAATAAAGTAATAATTATTATTTTAGGAACTATAATTATTGATATCATTTCTACTTTTATTAAATATGGCTTAGATTCATTAACAAGTATAATATGCTTAATGTTGATGTTAAGCGGACTTTATTCAATTATATATAAAGAAAATATAGGATATTCAATTTTAAATACAATTATTTCTTTAAGTATAAATTATATTGTATTTTTCATTTCTATAATTTTAGCATTCATTCCTAATATTATAAAAACTATTTATAACGATTATATAAGTCTAGCAATTATGATAATTATTCACATTACATTGCTATATTACTTATTCAAAATAAAAAAATTTAAAAATGGTTTTTCTTTTTTAAGTAGAAATTCTAAAAACGAATATTTTGATATGCTAATTTTAAATATTAGCGTTGCAATATTATATTTATTTTTTGCTTTTACAAGTTTCGATAGACAATTCACCAGAAAAATACTAGTAGGTTTTATAATTTTCTCTATCATCATGTTTATTACTATACAAAAATCTTTTAAATTGTACTACAAACAAAAATTGCTAATTCAAGACTTAAAAGAGACCAAAGAGGAACTAGAAAACAAAAAGAAAGAAGTAGAACAATTAGAAGAAGAAAATCTAAATTTTAGTAAGATTAGTCATTCTATTGCACATAAACAAAAAGCATTAGAATATAAGTTAAATGAATTAACAACAAAAACGGAAATAGGTGAAGAACTAGATTTAAAAGACAGACTAGGAAGTATTACTAAAGAATTGAAAAAAGAAACACAAATTACATTAAGTAAAACTGATATTCAAGAAATTGATGATATGTTACAATATATGCAAGCAGAGTGTATAAAAAATAAAATAAATTTCGATTTACAATTGAATGGAAACATACATCATATGATTAATAACTATATAAGTAAAGAAAATTTAGAAATTCTGATTGCTGATCACATAAAAAATGCAATCATTGCAATTAACCATTCTAATAACACGAATAAAAGTATTTTGGTAAGATTAGGTAGGATAGACGGAATCAATAGCTTATATGTATATGATTCAGGTATTGAGTTTGAGATAGACACTTTGATAAATTTAGGCAAACTACCAAGTAGTACTCATAAAGATGACGGAGGTACAGGAATGGGATTTATGAATACATTTGATACACTAAAAGAACGACAAGCAAGCATGATAATCTACGAATATGACAAACCAAATAAAGATAATTTTACAAAAGTAGTTATAATAAAATTTGATAAAAAGAATGAATTTAAGATTTATTCATATCGTTCAGAAGAAATAAAAGGAAAATCTAACAGAGACGATTTAACAATAGAAAAAGTTAATAATTAATAAAATAAAAATGAGCAAGTTATTTAGAATGCTTGCTTATTTTTAAATTTTATAATACATTTTACTTATGTATAATTAGTTAGAATAACAAAGGAAAGTATATAAAATATTTAAAATTAGCTAATAAAAATCAAACTAGTAGATTAAAAAGTTTTTTGCAAATTTTATAATTTGAAGACAAAAATGGAAAAAATTTCAAAAAACAGTTGACAAATTATGGAAATGGATTTATAATAAGTTCAAATAAGAAATTTAAATTTTCAATAAAGTTTTAAAGTTCAAAGATTATTTAAATTCAATTTAAAACATACAAAAAATTTAAAATCAAAAAAGTTACGATAACAATACCTAAACATCAAGTTAATGTTTGGATATCTGAGGTCATTATAGCCCCCATAATTTTAAATTATTAAAATCCCTATATTATAAAAGTAAAAGTTAAGTCGAAAATAGTTAAATCAAAATCTAAGCTGTTCGGCAAGATCCATCAACCTATAAAAATTATTTATAAAACAGAAGAACATCCTTCATTAAATAAAATTATAATGACCTCAGATATCCAAATATCGATTGTAAAAATAAAAAATCTTATGAGCTAAAAACATAAATAAAAAAATGGTCTACTGATTTCTATGTCGATAGACCATTTAGATTCCAATATTTTATATATTTTTCTTTTGCAGTGTCAGGATTATAAATGCCCGTAAAATCTTTGATAGGAGCAAATTCTTCATTTTCATTAACACGAAGAAGAAGCATATCATTAAAAAAAGCAAAACTATCAAAAATAAAATTTTCAAATTTAAAAGTATTAGGTTTATCTGGAACTTGTTTCATTCCTTCTTCATTCACAAAAGCATTCTTCTTAAAAGCTCTATGATAAGTAAGAGAAAGGTCAGAAACTTTTTTTACAGCATCGATGTTCATTAAATGAGAAAGAATATTAGCTTCTCTATATTTATACATACCATTTTTAAATTTAGAGACAGATAATTTAATATCAATATCATCATAATCTAATATAGAGGGTTTTCCGAATTTTCTACAGTAGACAGCTGTCTTGGATAAGGGATTTTCTTTAAAAATAGATTTAGAAGCAATTTGATAATTTTTATCAATGGACAAACCAAGAAATAAAGGATCTACATTTTTTAATAAAACATTATCAATTCCTCCGAAAGATATCCATTTAACCTGTTTTTTTTCTAGATCTTCAATAATTTTATGGCGTTTCATAGATTTAAACACATTCCCATTACCATTAGAGGCAGACTTTATTAAGTAGGGTTCTTGTAAAATTAGCTTTCCATTTAGATCAATTAAAGGAAGTTTTCCTTGAGTAAAAAATTTTATTTTATCTTTTGGATAACTAAAAAAGTCATGTGCTTTAAAATATTCTTTTGTAGAAGTATCATTATCTTCACTTGTCATAATATACCAAGGAATTGTAATATGATACTTAGTATTTGCTCTTTTTATATCTTCACACATAATTTGAAATAATGATTTTTTTACATTATAAGATTTAAAGTGCAATTCATATGTCCCTTTTGGTCCCTTATAACCGAGTCTTGTTCCTTGTCCTCCAGCCATAGTAACAACAGCGAATGAACCTGATTTAATCAAGGTTTCTCCGATGTTTATATAATAATCTAATTCTTCTTTTGATAGCTTATTTTTCTCTAAATGAGATAATGGAGATACGGTTTCTATATCCAGTTTAGTAGTTTGTAGAGAATTTTTATATAAAGTGGATATTAAATCAAAATTTGTTTGTAAAATTTGATTTAATAAAATCTCTTTTTTTTCATCCGAAAGTTCGTCATAAAAATATAACAAGTGTTCTTGATCATATTTTTTTAGAATTTTTTGGGCTTCTACTAATTTATCATTCATAATTTCACTCCTAATTTTGATCATATGAGGTTGGAAGAGCTCCTTTTAAACTTCTAATTACCATATTTTTATTAGGAGAATTAGAAGCTTCAAGAGCATCAATTTCTTTTTTGATATCATAAGGAACTCTTACTAAATTAAAGGAAATCGATGCCAAAACCTTTGAATCATAATATCCTTCTATTATTATATAAGATGCAAGAGTCGAAAATTTGTTACTTTTGTCATTTGCATCAGAATTCATCATTTCAACAGGAATACCGACACTACCTGTGTTAAATAGAGTTTTATTTTTATGTCTTACCACAAAAGGAGTATGAATATGACCATAGCCAACAATATCAGGCTCTGGATCGCTTTCAGTTTTTCCAATAAAAGAAGTATTTTTAAATAAATCTTCGGGACCACTAAGTTCAGTTCCTTCATACCTAGTTCCTTTATTTGAAAACATTGGATTATAAATATTATCTAGACCATAGGGAGATGCGTGGAAAAGCCTAATCAAATGTCCGCTCATATAAAACTCATAAGAAATAGGAAGATGATAAACAAAGTTAGCTCTTTCTTCACCAATTAATTCTCTAGACCAAAATTTTTTGGTTTTTGCTTCTGGACGGCAAATAATATAATCTGAATTTCCAATTAGCATAACCTCACAAACTTCTCTAAGCTTATCTATTACCAAATCAGGATGAGAACATTTTATGACATAGTCACCAAGACAAAAAATTTTATTTATCTGACGTTTTTTTATGTCAGATAACACAGCATCTAGTGCTGTAATATTTCCATGAATATCTGAAATAATTGCAATTTTTTCCATAAATCCACCTCCTAAAATCGAATAATTTCATTATAAAGTTCTATAGCAAAATTATCTGTCATACCAGAAATATAAGATAAAATAGCCAGAATAAAATCTTCTGATTTTTTGATATCAAAAACTATTTTATTTTTTAAATTTTCTCGATCAGATAAATTAGTATAATTTTTTAGAAATTCAGAGAAACCAGTTGATAATTTTGGATAAAATTTATTTAATTTTTGGATATTAGCAAAAGTATTTTCTGCATCAAAACAATCTTCTAGTTTATTATAAATTTCATCTAATACTAGTTTAAAAAATTTTATAGATGGTGTCATTCTATTACAAAAATAAATATTTTTGTAGTTAAAATCTTTAATTTGATTCATTAAATGAAATGCTTTTGTTGAAAAACATAATCCTTTTTCAGGTGAAGAATTTTCGCATAAATCGGTTACTAAATAATGAATAATATTACTATTATTTAGTTTATAATCAGAAGAATTATAATTTAACAAAGAATATAATTCTTTTAAATGATTATCTAAAATTCCTAAAGTAATTGCATCTTCAATATCTCGTCCTATATAAGAAATTTTATCAGAAATTTTCACAACACAACCTTCCCAAGTGTAAGGAGCATATTGATTAGGATAAAGATAATCATTTAAATCTATAAATTCATTTCTAGGTTTTAAAGAGTTCTCAGTAATTTCACCACAGTGAGAAATGATGCCATCTCTAACACCATAAGTTAAGTTTAAATTCTTTTTATATCCGTCATGACCTTCTAAAAGTTCAATATGATCTACAAAATGTAATCCATTTTGCTCATGCCAAAAAGATTTCCCTAAATCTCTTTTAGAAATTTCTGAAAGAATTTTTTCACCAGCATGTCCAAAAGGACTATGCCCTAAATCATGAGCTACTGAAATTGCTTTTGTTAATTCTGTATTTAGTCCAAGATAACTAGCAATGGTATAACTGATCGATTCTACGTGAGTTACATGCTCACTTCTTGTGCAAATATGATCATTTTCAGGAGAAAAAAACACTTGAGTTTTATGTTTTAATCTTCGATAAGCATTTGAATGAATAATCCTAGTATAATCTCGATCAAATTCGCTTCTAATATCAAAATTTCTAGAGGATAATGGAAAAATTCTAGAAATTACATTATTCCAATTAGGATGATTAGAATTCATAGCATAATTCATAAATAAATTTTCCATAGTGACCTCCTTTATCTTTATCAAAGATTAGTTTATAACAAAATATCTTAAAAGTCCAGTAAACATTGTTAATTTATTAAAAATTTAGCAAATAATTTTGACAAGAAAAAATGTTAAAAATAAATTGAAATTTTGAATCAGAAATAGTATAATAATTTTGAAGAAAGAAGGAGATATATAATGTTTCATTTAATAAAAGATGATTTTGATGAAAATTCAGAAGACATATTAAATTCTATTAATAAAATGTTAGCTAAAAATAAAGAAAAAGAGGAAGAAAAAGAAGAAAAAAATGAGGAATAAAAATAGGAGGAATAAAATGGGAAAACTGTTTGTAATAGATGGAACAGATGGAAGCGGAAAACAAACACAATTTAAAAGGTTACAAGAAAGATTAACGGAGGAAGAAATAGCATATAAAGTAGTAAGTTTCCCTAACTATGATAGTCCAAGTTCGGCATTAGTAAAAATGTATTTATCTGGAGATTTTGGAAAGAATGCAAAAGAGATTAGTCCCTACATTGCATCAACATTTTATGCAGCAGATCGATATGCAACATTTCAAACAGGATACAAAAACTATTATGAAAATGGAGGTATTATATTAGCAGATCGATATACAACAGCTAATATGGTACATCAAGCAGGAAAAATTTCTGATAAAAAGGAAAGAAAAAAATTTTTAAAATGGTTATGGGATTTTGAGTTTGTTTTATATGGATTGCCAGTCCCATCGAAAGTGTTTTTCTTAAATATGCCGGTAGAAAAATCAATTGAATTAATGAAAAACAGAGAAAATAAATTCACACATGATACCAAAAAAGATATTCATGAAAGTGACAAAAACCATTTAATAGATGCTTATTCAGCTGCTTGTGATGTTGCTAAAGAATATAATTGGTATGAAATAAAATGTGTAGAAGATGATCAAATAAGGACCATAGAGGATATTCATGAGGAAATTTATAATGAGATAAAAAAATATATAGAGAAATAAAAAATACAATCTAATAAAGAAAACAAGAGAAAAAAGAAGAATAAACGAGAAATAATAAGGACACATTAAATTATAAATAGTCTCAAGAAACAAATATGAATAATTTTAACTACAAAGAAGAGATAGGAATTTGGAATATTTTTCTAAAAATGTTATAATATATATCGATGGTGCATTATTCTAGTCATACAAACTTTACGAGGGTGGGGCTAAAAATCCACTAAAGGGCACATCGTTGAAGTTTCTTGTTTATGCGCGAAATGCCAGTTTTGTGTGTATTCAGGGAGTAAAGAGATTAGGGAGAGCATATAATGGCATATATAGGATCCCTGGTTTCGTGGAGGCTTAAATGAAATTTAAGTGAAACCTATGTTGAGTGCCAAGACACAAAATACATAGAGTAGCCTGTCTCGAGTGAATGTATTGGGATTAATTTTTTACAGGTAAAATTAATTTTGGCCAAATTAATTTTACATTTAGATTATGAAATTGCAGTTGCAAAAAAGACTAGTAAAGTCATAAATGTATGTTAAGGAAAACTTCTAGAATGTTTGCTTAAATCAAATAGCATAGAAGTCTAGGGATTAAGGTACAGATTTAAGTGGCGATCTGGTGTCTATAAATAAAAGAAAAATAGATATTCTTCTTAATCGGAAACGGCTATAGTAGTAATACTAAGCGAAGAATAGAGAAATTCGACCAGACCTAAACTGTAAAATTTACTTAGACTTTGACCATCTAAATAATTTAAGATAATTAGGCAGATTTAATCTGCCTAAAGCCATATCTAAAAGGTAATAAAAGGAGAAAAAATGAATAAAGAACATTTGCAAATAAAATGGTTTATACAAGTTTTTATTATAACATTTGCACTATCGATGTTATTTTCTTATGTATCAGCTAATGGTGTATCTAATTTAAGTTTAATACCTGCTATATTTATATTAATTTTAGTAATTGGAATAGGAATTCTCTTCGATATTATTGGGATTGCTGTAACAGTTGCTAATGAACAGGAATTTCATGCAAAAGCAACGAAAAAAGTGAAAGGATCGAAAGCTTCTATTCAATTGATTAAAAATGCTCCGAAGGTTGCTAATATTTGTGCAGATGTTATTGGAGATATTTGTGGTGTTCTAAGTGGTGCAATTAGTGCTTTAATATCAATGAAAATAACAGAACAGTTTGGATTATCTTTCAATATACAATTTATCTTAAGTGCTATTGTTGCAGCATTTACAGTAGGAGGAAAGGCCTTAGGAAAAGGATTGGCTAATAATAATTCAACAAAAATCGTACATGCTGTTGGGATTTTGTTAAATAAATTTATTAAAAAGTAAGGGTTTTCTCTTACTTTTTAATATAGAAATGGATAAAATAAGTAAAAATAAAACGAGGTGAAGTGATTATGAAAGCATTAATTACAGGGGCTTCTTCAGGAATAGGAAGAGATATAGCAAGAACGTTAAGTAAAAAGGGATATGACTTAGTATTAGTGGCAAGGGATGAAGAAAAATTAAAGCAAGTGAAACAAGAATTAAAAAGAAATAAAGTTAATATACAAATAATAAAAATGGATTTATCGATAAAGGAAAATTGTATAGAACTTCATAAGAGAGTAAGAAATGTGGATATTCTAATTAATAATGCAGGATTTGGGGATTGCGGAAATTTTACAAAAACAAGTTTAGAAAAAGAAATAGAAATGATAAAAACGAATATTATAGCATATCACATTTTAACCAAGCTATATCTTATTGATATGAAAGAAAGAGATTGTGGAAAAATTTTAAATGTAGCATCGATAGCAGGATTTATGCCAGGACCTCTCATGTCTACGTACTATGCGACAAAAGCATATATAGTTAGGTTATCAGAAGGGATTAGGGAAGAATTAAAAAAAGAGAAGTCAAATGTGGAAATTAGTATTCTGTGTCCAGGTCCAGTTGCTACAAATTTTAATAAAGTAGCTAATGTAAAATTTTATCTAAGAGAAGCAAATAGTCAAAAAGTTGCAGATTATGCTATTAAAAAATTACAACAAGGAAAATTTTATATTGTACCAGGATGGGATATAAAAATTGCCAAATTTGGGACAAAGATAATACCAGTGCCTATAATTAGTAAAATAGCGTATAGGGTTCAAAAAAGAAAATTAATAGGAAGTAAAAACACTAAAAATTAGAAATATACAAGGATTTTATAAAATAATTTATACAAAATAACAAAACCTTGCTTAAAGAAATTTAAAAGATTTTTTAAGTAAGGGTTTTGGATGAAATAGAAAAATACAGTTGACAAAAGCAAACAAAAATTCTATAATAAAACAGGTGATATTATGGAAAAACAGATATTACATGTAGATGTAAATAATGCCTTTTTAAGTTGGACAGCAGTAGAAATGTTGAAAAATGAAAGCAAGATAGACATAAGAGAAATACCAGCTATTATTGGAGGAGATGAAACAAAAAGATCTGGAATTGTACTAGCAAAGAGTATGAAGGCAAAAGAATGTGGAATAAAAACAGCAGAAACAATTTATCAAGCAAGAATAAAATGTCCGAATCTTAAAATATTTCCATCAAATTTTAAAATATATAGGAAATATTCAGATAAATTATATCAATTGTTATTACAATATACGGATAAAATAGAACGTTTCAGTATTGATGAATGTTTTTTAGATATGACACAATATTTAATGAAAGATACATTAGTAAATAAAGCAAGAGAAATAAGTAAAAGGGTAAAAGAAGAATTGGGTTTTACTGTAAATATTGGAGTAGCAAATAATAAGTTATTAGCAAAGATGGCATCTGATTTTACAAAGCCAAATAAGGTTCATACATTATTTCAAAAAGAAATTTCTATAAAAATGTGGCCATTACCAGTATCAGAACTATTTATGCTAGGGAAAAAAACGGTACCAAAATTATATAATATGCAAATAAAAACAATAGGTGATTTAGCAAAAGCAAATGAAAAAAATTTGTATAAAAAATTTGGAAAACATGGAATACAAATGTGGGAATATGCTAATGGAATAGACAATTCAGAAGTGCAATATAAAAAAGAAAAACCAAAAGGAGTTGGTAATTCTATTACATTACCAAAAAACATAAAAGAGTTAGAAAAGTTAGAAGAAATTTTATTAGCCCTAACAGAGCAAGTAACTTATCGATTAAGAAAATATGATTTATTAGCAAATACCGTTAATGTGCAATTAAGGACGAAAGACTTTGAAGATACATCACACCAAGGCAAGTTATTATCAGCAACATCATCTACAAAAGAAATATATGAAAAAGCAAAACAATTGCTAAATCAAATGTATCATAAACCTATGGAAATTCGTTTAATAGGAGTAAGAGTAGATAACTTAGCAGAAAAAAATGATCTGCAATTAACTTTATTTAAGGATACGAACAATAAAAAGCAAGAAAAATTAGATAAAGTGATAGACGAATTAAAAGAAAAATATGGATACACTAAGATAACAAGAGCAGGAAAGATGAATACAGATAATTATTTGCGACTAAAAGATATTAAAAAATAAAGAAGGACTACGATGGAAAAAATAGAATATAATGGAGAAAAAATACCATATATAATTATTAAATCTAAAATAAAAAATATGTATATTCAAATAAAAGATGAAAAAGTTATTGTAAAAGCACCCATTCAATTAAAAGAAAAATATGTAAAAGAATTTGTAAATAAAAAGTCAAAGTGGATATATGAAGGATTAAAAAAGAATAAAGTAAAATCTAAAACAGAGGAAAAAATAGGTCAAAAGAAGATAGAAAGATTAACAAGGATTGTGGAAAAAACAATCAATAAATATTCAAAAGTACTAAATGTAAAACCAAACAAAGTAAGGATAAAAAATATAAAATATGCTTGGGGAAGTTGCTCTAGTCAACGAAATATATCTATTAGTATGCAGTTAGCTAGAAAAGAAGAAAAGGTAATTGAATATGTTGTTTTACATGAAATGTGCCACTTGATTTATATGAATCATTCGAAGAATTTTTGGAAGTTAGTAGAAGAATATATGCCAGAATATAAAGAATATAAAAAGAAGTTAAAAATATAAGTTAAAAGATTTTAAAAATGCTTGCCTATCCTAGCTATTTAGTTTATAATAAAATAAATGAATAATAGGAGAAAAGAGAATGTGGAAAAGAAAAGAATTAAAAAATAGGGCAAGAGAAGTTGTGAAAAAAAATTACTGGACAGCAATTGTAGTTTGTTTTTTAATAGCATTATTAACAGGAGAATTTGGCACATCAATTGTAGGAATATGGCAAACAGAAGACTCCATGAATCCATATTATATTATAATTCATAAAAGTAAAGAGATATATGAAAGTGTAAGTAATGAAAAAATAAAAGAAGAAATACAACAACAACAAGAAAAAATAACACAATTAGAAGAGAAAAAAGAAAAGTTAAATGAAATAGAAACAAAGATATGGGTAATTGTAGAAGCAAATTTAGATAGTATAACTAAATCACAAAAATATATATTTAAAATTTCAGATGCTATAAAATATTTTAACTTAGATCAGGCAAGGTTAGGAATAGGACTATCAATAATGGCAGTATTATCGATTGCTTTTGCTATTATAATAGCAAATCCTCTTGTTGTAGCTGGAAAAAGGTATTTTTTAAAAGCTAGGAAAAAATCAAATACAAAAATATCAGTTATTGGAGAAGTTTTTAGAAAAAAAAGTTGGATTAATGTAGCTATCATTATTCTTTTAAAAAATATTTATAATTTCTTATGGTATTTAACAATTATAGGCGGTATCATAAAGAATTATGAATATATGATGATACCTTATATTTTAGCGGAAAATCCAAAGATAGAAAGAAAAAAAGCCTTTAAACTTTCAAAAGAAATGATGAAAGGAAATAAATGGAAAGCCTTTATTTTAGATCTTTCTTTCTTAGGATGGGAAATACTGTCTATTTTTACATTTGGACTATTAAATATACTTTATATAAATCCATATAAAGTTGCTACAACAGTCGAATTATATGAAGTGCTTAAGAAAACAAGTAGTGATTAAAAAGTGTGATTATTTTGAGAATCTAAATGATAAAAATTTAAAATAAAAAGAAATAGTAGTAATATTAAAAATTACTACTATTTTAAATTTTAAAAATGGATATAAATTAAATCTAATTTAGCTAAATTAAATTAATTTTAGCATATTTTTTAAAATAAAATCCATCGAAATTTGTAGAAAATAATAAAAGATTAGGAACATAAATAGACGAAAAAGGGATGATAAAAAAAGATTATGTAGATGGTTAGCAAAAAATGTAAAATAAGAAAAAAATATAGCAAAAAATGCGATGAAAAATCCTTGAAACCTCTTAAAAATCATAGTATGATAAAAATTGTGCAATACAAAAGAGGAGGTAAAAATGAAAACATTTTTTGGAAGTATTTTTATTAAAAAGGAAAAATTACAAGAAGCAGGATTAAAAAATCCAATAAAATTAGAGTATTATAAAATTATAAATGAAGATGAATTTATTAATAAATCAAATGCTAAATATGGAATTAAAATAATAAAAACAGAATATTTAGAGAAAAACATAAAAGTAGAGGATAAAACTATAAAATATTTATCAAATAATGAACAAAAAGTAAATGATATCTTAGCAATCCTTAAGGAAAATGAGGTGACACCAATTTGTGTACAAGATATTATTTGTGATCTTTCAAAAAACTCACTTTTTCTATAAAGGAAACAAAAATTCTTAAAAAAGCTTGCAAATTGTATTAAATTAGTCTAGAATAACTTATAGCACAAAATAGCACAAAAATTAAAATAAAAAAGCAGGTAATTATAAGGAGGAATATATGGCTGATAAGTTAATCATAGTGGAGTCACCAGCAAAAGCTAATACAATAAAAAAATTCCTAGGGGGCAGCACAAAGGTAGTAGCGTCAATGGGACATATTAGAGATTTACCAAAGTCAAAACTAGGAGTAGATATAGAAAAAGACTTTGAACCAGAATATATCAACATCAGAGGAAAAGGAGATCTAATAAAATCTTTAAAAAAGGATGCAAAGCAAGCAAAGAAGGTTTATCTGGCAACTGACCCTGATCGTGAAGGAGAAGCAATTGCATGGCACTTAGCAACTATTTTAGAAGAGCAAACAGATAAAATAACAAGAGTTACTTTTAATGAAATAACAAAAACAGCCGTTCAAAAAGCTATTAAAGAACCAAGAAAGATTGACGAAAATTTAGTAGATGCACAACAAGCAAGACGTGTATTAGATAGAATTGTAGGATACAAGATAAGCCCTCTTCTTTGGAAAAAAGTAAGAAGAGGACTGTCAGCAGGACGTGTTCAGTCCATTGCTGTTAAGCTAATTGTTGATCGAGAAGAAGAAATCGAAAAGTTTGTACCAAAAGAATATTGGAATATATATGCTAATCTAGAGGAGCAAGAAACTAAAAAACAGTTTGAAGCAAAATTTTATGGGAAAAATGGTAAAAAGCAAGAAATTCATTCAAAAGAAGAAGTAACTAAAATATTAAAAGAAATCGAAGATGCAAAATATCTTGTAGATGAAGTAAAGATGGGAGAGAAGAGAAGAACACCAGCACCACCATTTACTACAAGTACAATGCAACAAGAGGCTTCCAGAAAATTAGGTTTTACCTTAAAGAAGACAATGTCAATTGCGCAAGGGCTATATGAAGGAGTAAAAATATCAGGGAAGGGGACAGTTGGCTTAATTACTTATATGAGAACAGATTCAACTAGAATATCAGAAGAAGCAAGAGCAAGTGCTAAGAATTACATTATAAATACATATGGAGAAAATTATTACGAAAATAGATATTATAAAACTAATAAAGATTCACAAGATGCACACGAAGGTATCAGACCAACTTATGCAGAATTAGAACCAGATACTATAAAGGATTCTTTAACAAAGGACCAATATAAATTATATAAATTGATTTATAATCGTTTTATAGCAAGCCAAATGGCATCAGCCATTTATAATACAATGTCAGTAACTATAAATGCTAATAATTATAACTTTAAAGCAAATGGCCAGAATATAAAATTTAAAGGTTTTATGACTTTATATGTAGAGGGAACTGATTCAAAAGAAACAGAAGAAGAGAAGATGCTACCGGAATTAAAAGAAAATCAAAAGCTAAAACTAGAAAAAATAAATCCAAAACAAAGTTTTACAGAGCCACCACCAAGATATACAGAAGCAAGCCTTGTAAAAGCATTAGAAGAAAAAGGAATTGGAAGACCAAGTACCTATTCACCAACAATTACAACAATTCTAGAAAGAAGATATATTGAAAAAGAACAAAAACAATTAATACCAACAGAATTAGGCAAGATTGTAAATAGGCTTTTAACAGAGAATTTTACAGATGTTATAAATATAGAATTTACAGCAAAAATTGAAAATGAATTCGATGAAATAGCAGAAGGAAAACAAGAATGGAAAAAAATGATAAGAGAGTTCTATGGCCCATTCGAAAAAGAATTAGAAAAAGTAGAAAAAGAATTAGAGCATGTAGAACTAATTGAAGAAGTATCTGATATACCATGTGAAAAATGTGGTAGAATGATGGTATATAAATATGGAAGATACGGTAAATTTTTAGCATGCCCAGGATACCCAGAATGTAAAAATGCAAAACCAATTATCGAAACAATTGATATACCTTGTCCAAAATGCGGTGCAAAAGTGCAAATAAGAAAAACAAAGAGAAAAAGAAACTATTATATATGTGAGAACAATCCAGAAAGTTGTAACTATATTTCTTGGAATAAACCAAAATTAGGAGAAAAATGGAATCCGGAAGAGGCAGAAGAAATAAAAAACGAAACGAAAAAAACAAATAGGAGGGCTACAAGTAGAAAAAAATAACTAAAAAAGAAAATAGAATGAGAACAAGAAAAATACACCATAATACTTGACAATATGGTGTATTTTTGGTATTATCTTAAAGGTTAAAACATATACTTAAAATAGGTAAGATATGCGGGAATAGCTCAGTTGATAGAGCGCTGCCTTGCCAAGGCAGAGGTCGCGGGTTTGAGCCCCGTTTCCCGCTCCAATCAATATGTAATATTTTTTAAAATAGAGCATATAATTAGATAGTTATGTGGCGATATAGCCAAGTGGTAAGGCACGAGTCTGCAAAACTCTGATCCCCGGTTCGAATCCGGGTG